>JAUSHB010000011.1 GCA_030648955.1 bacterium | reverse complement strand
GGATCGATTGCCAAACAATGTGAGGAAGATCAATTGCGAATTAAAAAAATATCTGCAATACTACAATTACAAAAGAGTCCATGCAGGAATTAATTACTTAACTCCCATGCAGGTGGTGTGAAGCTATTGGTTAGATTACGGCGCATTTAATTTTTTTAATGAACTTTAAAAATATTTGTCTCTCTGCTACAATAGACTAATGGACACCAAAAAAATGACAATTTTGACGGGCGATCGGCCGACGGGGAGGCTTCATTTGGGGCATTATGTCGGCTCTCTTTTGGCGCGCGTGGAACTTCAGGGCACACATAACCAATTTGTAGAAATTGCCGATGTGCAGGCACTTACGGATAATTTTGAAAATCCAGCCAAGGTGCGAAATAATGTTCCCGAACTTGCGATTGACTATCTTTCGGTCGGCATTGATCCTGCAAAAACCACGATTTTCATTCAGTCGCAAATTCCCGAGATTACCGAGCTCACCATCTATTTTCTTAATCTCGTCACCCTTGCGCGCTTAAAGCGCAATCCAACAGTCAAAGATGAGATGAAAGAGAAGGGGTATCGCGAAAATGTTCCAGCTGGTTTTCTTGTGTACCCGATAAACCAGGCGGCGGATATTCTCGCATTTCACGCGGATCTTGTGCCGGTGGGTGAAGATCAATTGCCCGTACTTGAGCAGACCAATGAAATTGTGGATGCGTTCAACCGCATTTACAGAGAGACATTCAAGCGCATCAAGCCACTTGTTTCCACTACTCCGCGCCTCAAGGGAGTTGATGGGAAGGCAAAAATGAGCAAATCACTCGGCAACGGGATTTATCTTTCCGATTCTCCCGAGGAAGTTGAGAAGAAGGTGATGATGATGTATACGGACCCGGGGCATATTCACGCAAGCGATGCCGGGAAAGTGGAAGGGAATGTTGTGTTTGAATATCTTGACGCGTTTGATGACAAAAAAAGTGAAGTCGCAGAACTTAAGGCGCGGTACCAGAAGGGGGGATTGGGAGATGTTGAAATCAAAAAGCGTTTGGCGCGAGTGCTTAACGATATTTTAAATCCGATTCGGGAAAAACGAGAGCATTTGGAGAAAGACCCGAAATATATTATGGATATTCTCGAAGAGGGCACAAAAAAAGCTCGCAAGGTTGCCACGAAAACACGTGATGAAGTGCGTCAAGCAATGCAGATAAATTATTTCGGCTAGCGAGGAGCAGGTGGACGAGCCTGCCTGCCAGTAGGCAGGTAATCTCGTACACAGTGTCCGAGCGACTTTATTTTCTTATGAGCTGAAGCGAATTAGAAAATAAGAAGTACTCCTGTGGTGTGAAGACGAAATATTGTACCCAGTTATATTTCGGCTAGCTCATTGACCTCTCAAGGAGAAGTAGTATATGATTCGCACATATGGAATAGTGGATAATAGTAGGGTAGGAGTATTATTAGGTAACAATGTTATTTTTATGAATCAAGAAATGCAACAAAATGGTAATGGCAAGAACAATCACGTGTACGAGGGGGAACTCTCAAAAGAAGACAATGATCTTGCGTGGGAGGTAGCTCAGAGGTATCACCAGATTGCAGAAAAGTCTAACGGAGAATTTGGACCATGGATGAATGAACATGGCTCTGCGATTTTTAATATGGTCAGAACAGAGCCGGATTTTGCGCGTTTATTCGCTAGTGCCATAGAGCCAGACTTAGAAACATTTAAAAAAATGATTGACGGGTATCACAAAAAGAAACTGCAATAATTTTTTTTGTTAATTCTTAAACCTCGGTTATTGCGGGATAAAAACAAGTTAATTATGAAGGAAAATTTTGGAGAACAGCAAAATTATGATGCGGAATATATGCTCTCACAAGAGTTTCTAGCTTTGGAATACAGGGTGATGCAAAAGTTTTTTGATATCGCAGGGATAATAAAGCATGAAAGAGGCGAATGGGTTATCGCTCATGGAAAAGCGCTACGCCAGATGATTACCAAAGAACCCGAGTTTATTGATGAATATTTAAAAAAAGAAAGTGCAACCAGAGAGGAATTCGAAGGTAAACTCGGGTCGTATCTTTAGTGGTGTTCGACATGGAAATACATTCACCGATATTTAAATCTGGAGACGACATACCACCACAATACACATGTGATGGGGAAGACATTAATCCACCACTTACATTTGACGCTATTCCCGTCGATGCAAAAAGTCTTGTGATCATTATGGATGATCCTGATTCACCCACCGGTACCTGGACACACTGGCTTCTCTGGAATATTTCTCCCAACACAAAAGAAATAGGCGAAGGGAGTGTTCCACGGGGCGCCGTACAAGGGGGAACAACTTTTGGTGCCTCTGGCTATGGCGGTCCGTGCCCTGGTCACGGGAAGCACCGCTATTTTTTTAAATGTTATGCGCTCGATGTGGTACTCGATATACCTGAAGGCTCAAAAAAAGAAATACTCATGGAGAGTATGAAAGGGCATATTCTTGCGGAGGCGGAAATGTACGGGTGCTACCAAAGAAAAAAGTAAAGTTTGGCCTCGTCCTATCCCCGCCGCAAAGCGGACGGGGTATGAGGCGAGGCAACGGGGCAAACTTTGTTGTAGATGTGTCGGCTCCGCCGACACATTCCCTACTTGCGGATTCATCCCTGCGGCAAGCCGCAGGGTATTCTCCACAATTATAATAAAATAAAAACAGCGGAACCTTGTGGTTCCGCTGAGAAAGATTTCGCAAAATGTTAATCACATGAAGTTTTTTCCGCATGGGATATGACAGTCTGCTTTAATTTGGGTGGATTTTTTTTCTCCAAATTATTCATTATTTTAGAAATGTATGTGACCATATCCTCGGAGTAAGGAATATGTGAGTGTTTGCCAAGCGTGGTCATGATTGCCGTCTGTTCAGGCACACCCTCATCTTTGATGGACATTGCTTCGCGAGCGACAATGTAAAGTTCTTTATGTAACTTAGCCAATTGTTTCCCTACGTTCATTTTTAGGTCGCTCAGTGGAATATGACGAAACTCTCTTCGCACGGCATCAAAAGCTTTGTTGTCTGAAGTATATGTTGATGGATAATGTATCCTCAACTTAATTATTCTTACCGCAAAATTTTTTGCATCTGTTTCAGGGGTGCTCATGGCGAACCTCCGTATATAATCTGCTTTCAATTATAATACCCTAAAATCAATTTGTCAAGTATTATTATTTCACAAACGGAACAAAGGCAAATCCGGGAAACTCTTGTTTTTCAAAAGTTTTTTCACTTTTTTTAATGAGCAAAACAATCGAGTCGCGCACCGGGGTTACGATGTGTCCGCCAACCTTGAGTTGATTTTTCCAGGATTCAGGGATATTGTCTTCGAGTGCCGCCGCGGCTATTATTTTATCAAATGGCGCTTCCTTCGGTAAGCCATCTTTTGCGTTTGTCGCGATAAAGGAAACAATCCCACTTTTTATAAAATTGTATTTTGAAACATTTCGCTCGCCGAGTTCCTTGAGTTCAGGGATTACTTCAATGGCAAATACTTTTCCTTGCGGGACCCGCTTATTTGCATGAGTATGTGACCGACTTATGATATGTGCGAGCATCGCAGTTTGCCATCCAGAACCTGAGCCGATATCCAATATTTTCTCTCCCGCATCAGGCTGTAAGAGCTCGAGCATAAAGGCAACGGTATAGGGTTGTGAAATGGTTTGTCCGAATCCGATTGACAGAGGATAATTTTCATATGCCTCATGTTTATATTCGGGAAGTACAAAATCTTTGCGGTCAATACCCCTAAACGCCTCAATAATATTGGGTGTCTTGAGTGCGTTAAAATCCAGGAGTTCTTGAATGAGTTTTTCCATCTCGTAATTATACACCTGATTTTTTGGGACAAATATATGCCCCTGCGGCAAGTCGATGGGGCAATATTCGGAACCTGTCTTGCCTGCCTGCGCCGTGCTCGTCGCGGTAGGCAGGAACAAACCAATTATATGCTCTGCATATATTAGCTCACCGATATTTTTCTGGTGAAAAATCCCGCAAGCCTGTCTCGGCTCGGAAATGAAAATGTTCCCATATTTTCATTTCACACGCTCTACGTCGCAAATAAAAAAAGCCCGCGATGCATTTTTCAGCTTCGCGGGCGGTAACAATCTTAGGTTTTACTAGAAATTCCCAGTTCTTTTTCCATATGGTTTTGAAAATCTATCTTCTTTTTGTTTTCTATACCACACACATGCTTTGGCTTCAGGAAGTACCTTAAGTTCCTGGGTAAGATCACGGTTTTGCGGACATTTTGCATAGGAGGGGCAATCTGTTTTATGGCATTGGGTAGAAAATGTACCACTAATCATTGAAATAAGCACATTTCTCAATCCGTATACTCGTGTTTTGTGAATTTCACGGCAGGTACAGAGCATTTCTAGGTTTGGGTCCAACCCTTTGCCATATTCCAACCCAAGCGCAGTTGCAATAATATGCATCTCCTTATGCGCTTCTTGAGCTATTTCAAGTACGTCATTTAATGTATCTTTGGTAAGATATTTTTTATGCACGATTTGTGCAATAGAGTATTTCTCACCAGTAATACCATATGTCACTTCAATTTCAACCGTGTCCGTGCCGGGTATTTCAACATTATTAGGTATTGACATTGACTTCTCCTTATACTTTTGTGTTAACGATGTAAGCTCCAGGAGCATTCTCACACTTCTAAAGAATATGTCAAGCAGATTAATGTTTAATGAGTGATTTTTGCGCGTAAGAATTTTGTGGTATGATTGAGAAAATAATTACCAAAAATTTTTATCGCAATGCCAGAAATTTACAGCAATTCAATATTTTGGATTGAGGTTGATAAAATCAAGCCCAACCCATTTCAACCTCGTAAGGAATTTAATGAGAGCAATCTTCGCGACCTTTCTGATTCTATCCGCCAGTACGGAGTACTTCAACCGCTGGTGGTCACGCGCAAGGAACTGGAAAAATCTGACGGGGGGATTGTCGTAGAATATGAACTTATCGCCGGCGAACGCCGACTGCGTGCATCAAAACTCGCGGGTGTTTTACAGGTACCGGTTATTATACGCGCAGGAGCTGACGACGATAGAACCAAGCTCGAACTTGCGATTATTGAGAATCTTCAGCGTGAAGATTTGAATCCCGTAGACCGTGCGACAGCTTTCCGTCGGCTTGCGGATGAGTTTGGTTTTAAACACATTGAAATTGCAAAAAAAGTGGGGAAGAGTCGGGAGTACGTTTCAAACTCGATGCGACTTTTGGGCTTGCCCCAAGAAATGATTGATGCGGTTACTCGAGGAGA
Organism: bacterium; assembly: GCA_030648955.1. Taxonomy (NCBI): domain Bacteria; species bacterium. Next base: position 77,606 of record JAUSHB010000011.1, on the reverse strand, counting down.
AATAACCGAAGGTCACACGAGACCAATATTAATGCTTATTGATCGACCAGAAGAACAGGCGACGTTGTTTAAAGAGATTGTCATTAAGGGACTAACGGTACGTGAAGCGGAAGGAATTGCGCGGAGAATTGCGTATGACAAAATTCGAAAAAAAGATCATGTTATTGCTCCTGAAATCATTGAAATCGAAGAAGAGTTAACCGAAAAACTTGGCACACGCGTTCACATTGAAAAGAAAACAATTGGAGGGAAAATCACCATCGATTTTTTCTCAAGCGATGATCTCCAGAATCTCATTAATCTTATAACGAGTGGCGCAGATCATACCTTACCTTTAAGTCAAATTCAACAATTTCCCACACAGACATCTGTTGCGGACGAAACTGAAAAAAATATGGATACTATAGATACCATTTCAATTACGAATACGGATGAGCCACAGACGGAATTTTTAGATCAACCAGAAGAACCAAAAAAAGAAGAAGAGGATCTCTATAACATCAAAGGGTTTTCAATTTAATGAGATGTAAAACCTTAACGCTTCTCTGTTGCATGTTCCGGCTTTTGAATTGCGCCACGGATGTTTCGTTTGGCGAGCGTTGTTTTGCTTGACTCGAGCCATTTTGATGTAGGGTGACTCCCTTTTTTTGTAAGAACCTCGACAATATCTCCGTTTTTTAGTTTAGTATCAATGCCAACCATCTTACCATTGATTTTTACACCAGACATGTGATTGCCGACATCCGAATGTACTGCATATGCAAAATCAACAGGGGTTGATTCTTCGGGAAGATCGATGACATCTCCTTTTGGGGTAAATACAAACACGCGGTCTCTAAAAAAATCTACCTTGAGATTTTCGAGGAATTCGCCGGTTTCAGAAACATTTTTTTGGCATTCAATAAGTTGGTCAATCCACAGCACATTTTTCTTGAGCGCCCCACCTTTTTTAATTGGCTTACCAAGCTCGCCTTTGTATGCAAGGTGTGAGGCAATACCATACTTCGCTCCTTTGTGCATGTCTTCAGTGCGTATTTGAATTTCCACAATTCCGCCGTCTCCCGTAAAAACAGTGGTATGAATGCTCTGGTATCCGTTGGGCTTAGGAAGCGCGATGTAGTCCTTGATTCTTCCCGGAAGCGGTCGCCATGCGCCGTGAATAATGCCAAGCACCTTATAGCAATCTTCCACCGTGGGAACAATTATACGCAGAGAAGTGATATCATATATTTTTTCTATGTCATTATTTTTACGATTTAGTTTTTTATATAAACTGTATAACCGTTTTGTGCGATAATCCGTATGAATATTTTTCATACCCTGCGATGCCAATTCTTTTTGAAGTGAACGATGGAATTTTTCAAGATATTTTTCATTTTCTCCGCGTCGTTCCTTAAGTAGGTCTTTTACGCGCTTATAATCTTCCGGATATACATACGGAAATGCTTCGTCTTCGAGTTCGCCCTTAAGTTTTCCCATACCGAGGCGGTTAGCTAGGGGAGCGTAGATTTCAAGTGTTTCAAGGGCAATTCGTCTCTGTTTATCTTTTTTCTCGTGTCCATACAACGTCTTAATATTGTGCAGGCGGTCTGCAAGTTTTATGATCAGCACGCGCATATCTTCTGCTGTCGCAATAAACATTTTACGGAGACTCTCGACATGACGTTCTACCCCTTGATATTTGAGCTTACCCAGCTTAGTAACGCCTTGTACGAGAAATAAAACTTCTTTACCAAATTCTTTCTCAATAACTTCGGCGGTGATGTTACCGTCTTCTAATGCATCATGAAGAAGTCCTGCGACAATGGTGTCACGATCCATGCCGAATATCGCTAGATTTTTCGCTGTTTCAAAAGAGTGTTTTACATATGGGTCTCCCGTAAATCGTTTTTGTCCCGCGTGTGCCTTTTCTGCTAATGCGCATGCCTTTTCAATAATCGCCACATCTTCCGGAGTGGGTAATTTCATGAGATTGAGTATTTCCTTGACATTTAACATATTTGTGATTATATATGTAGTAGGAAATATTGCAAGGAGATAATGATGAATCATTTCAAGGATCGCAACGTTGAAAAATGTCCCATCTGTGAAATACCGGTCATTTTTAAAACATATTCAGATTTTATAGTGCACATTGGGCTGCATTCGCGCCACGATACTCAACAAAAACTTCTCGTCGATGAAAAAAATCGAAGAGATAACCGTGAAAGCAGTATTATAGCGAGGGCATATAAAAAAATACTTAGCACCATTAGTTCTCGTATTATAAATGCAAATCGTGAAAAATTTGCGGATGAGTATAATCGAAACGACGACTTTTGGAAGAAATGTATGATCGTATGTCCTGAATGTTACCGTTTTGAATATCCGCACGACGAACAAGTACGTCGCTGTGGTTGCGGTGCTATGATGGGACGGGCAAAGAGACTTATCAGGAGTGATTCTCGTTTCAAATTTGTGCAAAAGTTTCTTTAATTTGATTGGGTGCGTAAGTACCTGTAAGGGCGGCTTCTCCGAAGCCGCCCTTTTTTATTCAATCTTTCCAACTTTATGGGGGTTATGGTTGGGACAGGCTTTATTTGAGCAGCGCTCCGGAATCGTTTTTGTGCCTTCCATCATGAGTGCATTACATTGCTCACAAAACTTACCTGTAGGCTTTGCTTTGATCGCATTTTTGCATTTCGGATAATTTGAACAACTATAAAAAACACCGAATCTTCCCTTGCGCGCCACCATCTCGCCTCCTACCTGCGCCGCAGAGCCTTGCGTCGCGGCAGGCAGGTCTTTACAGGTCGGACATTTTACACCGGTACCATTCAAAAGATTTCCATCGGCGCCTTGCGCGTCTCGTTTGATATATTTACATTTTGGATAATTACCACAGGCGACAAATCTGCCGAATTTTCCATCGCGTTCAACAAGTTTTCCTGTTTTACATTCCGGACATGCTTCACCGGTTTCTTTTGGACCCTCAAGTTCTTTGCCGTCAATAGTCCGTGCGCCGTTACAGTCAGGGAAGCGGGAACAACTCAAAAATTTCCCTGTCTTACCAAGTTTTATAATCATGTTGCTTGTACAGAGGGGGCAACGGAACTCCTTGGGAGCATCACCTAAGTTGGTAAGTTTCTCTATTTTCTCTTTCGCTTTAACGTCTTTTGAGAACGGTCCGTAAAAATCTTTTAACGTTTTAATATATTCACGTTTACCCTCCGCAATTTCATCAAGCTCGTTTTCCATTTCCGCAGTGAAGGTGTCACTAATGTAATTCGCAAAATATGTTTCCAAAAATGTACTCACTACTTCGCCAGTGTCGGTGGGGACAAGTGATTTGCCGTCTTTGTCGACATATCCGCGTTCAAGAATTGTTCTAATAATCGATGCATAGGTGGACGGGCGGCCGATCCCACGTTTCTCGAGCTCTTTAACAAGTCCGGCCTCACTGTATCTCCCTGGTGGCTCTGTTTGTTTGGCTTGCGAAGAAAGATCAAGAAGGAAGAGTGCATCACCCACGGCAACCTTGGGAAGTGTCACGTCTTCTTCACGACCCGCGGGCTCCGCCGCAATCCACCCCGGGAAGAGTACGCGTGATCCATTGACCGCAAAATCTGGGATCGTTCCTTTGTCAATATTCGCAATAACTTTAGTGCGGAAAATTCTCGCATCGCTCATTTGTGACGCGATGGTCCTTTGCCAAATAAGTTGGTAGAGTCGTTTTTGCTCCTCGTTTATTCCCGTCGAAGAAATTTCAATGTGGGTTGGACGAATTGCTTCGTGTGCTTCTTGTGCGTTTTTACTTTTAGTTTTATATACGCGTGGCATAACATATTCTTTTCCAAATTTCTTTTCAATATGAGCAAGGATTTGTGTCTGCGCGATATCGCTTATGGTGGTGCTGTCTGTCCGCATATAGGTAATGTGTCCCGCTTCGTAAAGTTTTTGAGCGATACCCATCGTGCGCGAAGGGGCAAATCCCAAACGACTGCTTGCTGCCTGTTGGAGTGTTGAGGTGATGAACGGCGCACGGGGAGACTTTCCTACTTCAGTTTCTTTGACCTCGATTACTTTCCACGAACCTTTTTTGCCTTGCCTTACAATATCATCGACAGTTTTTTGGTCCCGCGGCTCTTCCGAACAGGTGAGAGAAAGTCTCTCTTTATTTTTTTTCGTTTCAACTTCTGCGTTGATAACCCAATAATCTTCCGGCTTGAAGGCGCGAATTTCACGTTCACGTTCCATGATAATGCGCAAAGCAGGGGACTGAACTCGTCCTGCAGAAAGTCCGTAACGAACTTTTTTCCAAATAAGTCCCGAGAGGTCATACCCAACAAGACGATCAAGCACGCGCCGTGCTTCTTGTGCTACCTTGAGATTGTTATCAATTTCTCGCGGGTGCTTGATTGCTTCTTCCACCGCCTCTTTAGTGATTTCGTGAAATACGACTCGCTTCGGTTTTTTGATATTGCACGCTTCTTTAATATGCCACGCAATCGCTTCTCCTTCGCGGTCGGGGTCAGTCGCAAGCAGAACCTCATCCGCCTTTTTTGCAAGACGTGATAATTCAGACACCACATCTTCTTTGCCGGGTGAGATTACATAATGGGGGATAAATCCCCCCTTGATATCAATAGCCTGTTTATTGCTCTTCGGAAGATCACGCACGTGACCCACGCTTGCTTTCACGGTAAAAGATTTTCCAAGGTATTTGGAAATTGTTTTTGCTTTTGCCGGGGACTCTACAATGAGTAAACGCATAAGTGGTAGCTACATATATAGTATAGATAGATATTTTTTGCAACAGAGAATAAAAAATATAGCCAGCATTACTGCTGGCTACTGAATGGGTATAAATAGAAAATACTACACCAACGAAAGAACCTTCTGGAGTTTTGCAATTTGAAATTTATATTCTTTTAATGGCATCCTTCTTGGAAACGCATGCGTGCGAAGTGCGATATTAACTCGCTTAATACTTCGCATTGTTCCGGTGTTTCCTCTCCCGCCAAACGCTTTCACAATGCGTTTGTTTGCACAGAAAATGAGTTCTTTTACGTTAGTAACCTTGATTGCATGTAAAAGTATTACATCGTTCGGGGTAATCCCAGGCAAATCGCACAAGGGGACATCCTCATTTTGAGCAAGCCTGTTTCTGATGCAAGGAACAATATTTTGTGGAACCAGTGGGGGAGTTTGCTTGGCTGTTATGCTAGGGGTACTTACACGCATTGATTGCTTCCTCCGTGGTGATTTTAAGAGAACGATAATTCCAAAAAAGATTCTAGCACAAATATTTTATTTGTCATCTCGTACGAAACAGGTCGCGGTCAGTCGCGATACTTCGAGTCGTTTTAAAAAAATAGTGCAACAGTATTCTTTGTATGAAATTTTCTTAACAAGCGACCGCGGTTTCGTACGGGATCACCCCCGAAATATCTTCCCATCGGCTTCTTTAATAAGTCCCTTAATTTCCATAAGCGAGAGAATGCCGTTTGCTTTTGATGTGGGCATATTCATCAACCGCACAAGACCGTCGCGTTCCAGAGGCGACGAGAGGAGTTTCCACACAGCTTTCTCTTCGGGCGACATGTCGGGAGGAAGGGAGTCTTCCATTTTTTCTGTTGTATCATCTGTTGAAAAACCAAGCGCATTGAGCAAGTCTCCACTATTCATGACTGGTGTCGCTCCTTGTGCGATGAGCGAATTAGTCCCGCGCGAAGTCGGAGAAAATATCGAGCCGGGGACTGCGTATACATCGCGGTTATAATCAAGCGCGAGACGTGCGGTGATGAGAGTCCCGGATTTTTCTTCAGCCTCAATAATAAGAACTGCTTGAGAAATACCAGCCATGATGCGGTTACGCGCAGGGAAACTCCATTGCGTTGCTTTAAAATCCGGCTTGAAGGGCGAAAGAAGAGCACCACCTCGCTCGACGATCTTTTTTGCGAGCGATCGGTTACTTGCGGGATATAAAACGTCATCATTAAGTCCTGAACCTGGGATTGCAATGGTAGTAAGTCCTGTGGCTAGTGCCGCGTTATGCGCGATCGAATCAATGCCGATAGCAAGCCCAGAAACAATGACAATGGGAAATCCTTTCAGTCCCGCAATGATTTGCTCAGCAGCTTGTTTGCCATAACTCGTAAATTTGCGCGAGCCAACAACAGCAAGGAATGTGTGGTCATCAGAAGGCAGGTCTCCAAGCACAAAAAGCTCACCCGGCGGATCACTGATTTCCGAAAGAAGTTTGGGGAATTTGTTTGGCTCTAGATTCTTTATCTTATCCATTTTATAAATTCTATCATTTGTTGTATGATATGAATATAGATAGGGATGAACGAAAACTTGTTTTTGTATTCAGATAGAACAAACCAATTACATGGAAATATACTCGTTATCACTCGTTAAAAACCAATCATGTTAGACATTAAATTCATTCGCGACAACAAAGAGCTCATACAAGCAGGTGCCAAGAAAAAGCACATCGATTTTGATGCAGACAAACTCATCGCCGTTGATGATAAACGGAGGTTGATTTTGGCGGAGGTTGAGCAGATGCGTACAAAACAAAACGAGGTAAGCGACATCATCAGCTCTGCGCCGACCGAAGAGCGCGTCCGGCTTATTTCGACCATGAAAGAGCTCAAAGACGAGCTTCAAAAGAAAGAAGAGGAATTAAAAGAGGCTATGAAAGAGTGGCAACTTCTTATGGTGCAAGTTCCCAACATTCCCGACATGTCGGTTCCTGACGGTGTGAGTGATGCTGATAATAAAGAGATACGGAGATGGCCTGTCCTGAGCGGAGTCGAAGGAGGAGAAATTCCCAAACTTTCATTCGAACCTAAAACCCACTATGAACTCATGCAGAAACTCAATATGGTTGATCTTGAACGCGGAACAAAGGTTGCCGGTTTCCGCGGATATTTCCTTAAGAATGACGGAGCGCTTCTTTCCTTTGCGTTGTGGCAGTTTGCCGTGGATGAATTGGTAAAAGAAGGCTTCAGTCCCATGATTGCGCCGTCCTTAGTGCGCCGCGAGACGCTTATGGGTACCGGTTATCTTCCGCAAGGCGAAGAAGATCTCTATAAAACTCAAGATGGCGATTATCTTTCCGGCACTGCGGAAGTCGCGACCATGGGGCACTTTATGGATGATGTGCTTCTTAAAACAGACCTTCCAAAAAAGATCGTTTCATTTTCTCCATGCTTTCGCCGTGAAGCGGGAAGTCATGGGAAAGACACTAAGGGTCTTATCCGTGTCCACGAATTTTATAAAGTAGAACAAGTGGTGCTCTGTGAAGCAAGTCACGAGGAGAGTGTTAAATACCATGAAGCGCTCAATCAAAACGCGGAGCATATTATGCAAAAACTCGGCATTCCATATCACGTGGTGGCGAATTGCGGTGGTGATCTTGGGTTGGGGCAGGTGAAAAAGTATGATATCGAGGCGTGGATGCCATCGGAGAAAAAATATCGCGAGACCCATTCAGCATCATATTTTCATGATTTTCAGACACGACGCTTGAATATTCGATACCGCGATGACGATGGGAAATTACGATTCGCACATTCACTTAATGCAACGTTAATGCCAACACCACGCATGCTAGCTGCTCTTGTTGAGAATTATCAACAAGCAGATGGAAGCATTGCGATTCCCAAAGTACTCGAACCGTATATAAAAAAAAGTATTATTAAATAGGTGTGAGACCGCATGCATATTTTTCCTCCTACAACCTATGTCGCGTCGTAGAGATATTCCACATTCAAAAAAACGCATCAAGCAGAAACGTAAAATTGCTTTATGGAAGTTTTTTATTATATTCCTGGTAATCGCCTTGTCTCTAAGTGGATTTATATGGGGACTTTCTCGTCCAAGTTTACGCATTACCGCGATCGAAGTTACTGGAAATAATGTATTAGACACTGATGAAATTGTCTCTTTGGTGCGTAAAGAAATTAGCGGGAAATATTTTTATCTGTTCCCAAAGGACAGTATCATACTTTATCCACGGGAACGCATTAAGAGTGATCTCCTCAATTTTTATAAAAGAATTCTTTCTTTATCGGTAAATGCCGAAGGTCTTACGGCGCTATCGATAACAATTAACGAACGAAAACCCTATTCACTCTGGTGTGGAAGTACATTGCCAGAAACACGCGCACAAGAAAATCCGCAGTGCTATTTTACAGATGAAACAGGATTTATTTTTGCTGAAGCTCCGCATTTTGGAGATAATGTGTATATAGAATTTTATGGTCCGCTTTTTGCGGAACATATGGCTACGTCGAGTCTTTCGGTGGAACCCGTGGGGTCCGTATATCTCTCTGCTCTGGAATTTAAGACAATCGATTTGTTTCGCGACCTCTTGAGTCGCACAGGGCTTCATACGACTAAAATAGCTTCTCTGGATGCAGGGGATGTTGCATTTATAATACGTGAAGGGGGAAAAATATTATTAAATAAAAAACAAGACCCCATGAAGATACTATCTGATTTAGAAGCCGCGTTTCGCACTGAATTGGGAGATCCTGGCGACCCGCTAATTCGTAAACAAATTGAATATATTGATGCACGTTTTGCGAACAAGATCTTTTTTAAAAAGAAGAAGTGAACTTTCGCGTATTTTAAAAGACGTTATATACTATAAAACAAGATGGCGATTCTCATACTTATATGGCAATTTGTGATTTGGTATTACACTGCCGCGATAACTAATTTCATAAAAATCTCATCGGATTTTATCTGGTTTCTCTATCACTTTTTTTCAATCCCCATTCTCATCCCAACACTTTTTTCGAAATGGAGGAGAATTGGGGATGTGCGAACAAAGAAATTTGATATTCCAGATTTTTTCTCGGTTCTGATCGTTAATTCTGTTATGCGGATTATTGGTTTCTTTATTCGTTCCTTCGTTATTTTGGCGGGGGTTGTGTCGATAACGCTTGCTCTTGTGATTGAGATAGTGCTTTTTATCACATGGCTGTTTCTCCCAATCATAATTGTCGGACTGTTTGCCGTAGGAATAACCCTCATGGTTGGTGTTCGATAACTAAATTTACTCATGAATATAAAATCGTTACATATTTCAACTAGTCGTCTGTATCCAATCGTGGTGCTTGATCGCATGCTTTCCCACCGCGCTCGACATATCATTCATTACGGAATAGATACAGCTCTCATTGGCCTTCTTGTGGTTGCGGGCGGGTTATATGCAATAAATTATTTTCATATGTTAAACCCTGATGTTGCACAAAAAGCCCTTCTTTTTGCTCCCCGTGTTATTGGAGCCGCGTTCGTGTTGCTGGCAATCCTTCTCTCGGTGTATCTTTTGGAAGTATTTTTTAGATTTTTATATTTTCGTGAAGGGCTCATGTCGTGGAGAACGCGGGGCAGAGGACACGAACATGATGTATTGAGTTTTTATGTGCTGAAAATTTTACACCACGCACATAATGGCGATGTAACTAAAAGTTTCTTGCAATCTTCTGTTGGCACAAGAATCTTACTCCGTTGCGGTATTTCAGATGATGCACGCAAGGATTTTCTTTCCCGTAGAAACGCAATATTGTTTGATAAGCCATTTCCCGTAGATTCCCAAAAAGTTTTCGGTTTGCGTTCATTGGCGCAGTTTCTGGTCTATCAGGACGAGGAGCTTCGAGATTTTCTTTTTAAGGAAAATGCCCGCGAGGGTGATTTTATTGGTGCTGCCGAATGGGTCATCCGAGAACATGAAGACGCAAAGGATAAGGAAGCATGGTGGAGAAAAGATCACCTTGCCTCCATGCCGGGGATTGGGAAGGACTGGTCATACGGTGAGATTTATACGCTTCTGCGTTATGCGCGAGAAGTTTTTGAAAACTATAGCGAGCACGCAAGCGCGTTATCTGCCAAGGATGAGCGTGAAGTTCGTGAGCTGGAAAGCGTTCTTTCGCGCGCGCAGGAGGCTAATGCATTTTTGGTGGGTGAAAAAGGCGCAGGGACTATTGACATCATTTACGATTTTGCTCAAAAGATCAGGAACGGATCAATTGGTCCCCAGCTCGAACATAAAAAAGTATTTATGATGAATACGGATTCACTCATTTCTTCTGTTCAAAGTAAGGAAGAGTTTGAGCGTGAATTTATCGCTCTCTTGGATGAGGCTAAGCGTGCGGGGAATATTATTATTGTATTTTCTGATTTTCCATCATTCGGGATTAGTGCCCGAAGTATTGGTTCTGATATCGTGACACTTCTCGATCCCTATCTTATTACAGACAAACTTCAGGTTATTGCCGTAAGTGATGTAGATAATTTTCACAATATCCTTGAGCCGAACACTGCGTTGATGTCGCGATTTGAAAAAGTGATTGTCACTGATCCGTCATCGGAGGAGATGATGGTAATTTTGCAACGTGTTGCAGAAGGACTTGAGGCTCACCATAAAATATTTTTTACATATTCATCAATCGAAGAGGCATTCACGAGTGCCCAAAATTATCTTTCCGATGGTGTTTTACCCGACAAGGCGATAGATCTTCTTATTGAGCTTGTTCCACAGATCGTGGAGGACAAGGGGTATTTAATAAAACGAAGTGATATTCTCGCTCTCATTACCCGAAAGACTAAAATTCCTGTAGGTGAGATTAAGGATGCCGAGAGAAGTAGGCTCGTGAACCTTGAGCGTTTTCTTCATGAGCGTGTTGTTGGTCAGAATGAGGCGGTGAGTCTCGTGTCAAATGCAATGCGTCGAGCTCGTACAGGAGTGCGTAATATGAAGCGACCTATCGGCTCATTTCTTTTCCTTGGACCCACTGGTGTGGGAAAAACGGAAACTGCAAAAGCATTAGCAGAAGCTTTTTTTGGAGATGAAACAGTGATATCCCGACTTGATATGTCTGAATATCAGACATCTGATGCGCTCCTGCGGCTCATTGGTAATTTTGAAGGAGAGCAAGTGGGAGCATTAACGAAAATACTCAAGAGTAAGCCTTATGGCGTGTTGCTCCTCGATGAATTTGAAAAAACAAATCACGAAGTGCTCGATCTGTTTCTTCAAGTTCTTGATGAAGGATTTTTCTCCGATATGCGGGGTAAACGGGTTAATGCGCGCAATGTTATTATTATCGCGACATCAAATGCGGGGAGCGATTTAATCTGGGAAGCGGGGAAGAATGGTGGAAATCTTATGGATATGAAAGATGAAATTGTGAATACAATCATTGAACGAGGTATTTTTAAGCCCGAGTTGCTCAATCGTTTTGATGCGGTGGTGCTATTTCATCCTCTTGATGTGAGTCATCTTTCGCAGATTGCCCGCGTGATGCTAGAAAAGTTGAAAAAGCGATTACACGAGCGTGGAATCGACCTTGTGGTGAATGATGATTTGGTCAATGCGGTGATTCGCCATGGAACGGATCCATCTTTTGGTGCGCGTCCGATGAATCGCGCGATACAGGAACACGTTGAGCAGATTATAGCAGAAAAAATTGTACGCGGAGAAATTAAGGAAGGTTCGCGAGTGTTACTCTCTTCGGAAGATCTTTCACCGTCCGTCTCTTAATTTTTTTTAGGTTACGTTTCTATGCTACCACGCTTGATTCTTTCCACTCAAGAAGCTACCATGATGTAAGCCCACAGTGATCATGAGGAGGTATTTGTTATGAGTATGGAATTGAGTCTCGGGGAGCGCCGTATTGTCAAAAGCATTCAAACTACGGCACTGTTCCTTGATGAACATATCAAAGAAACTGCCCAAGGTTTTGTATGCGAATTCAACATAAAAGATTTTCAGGATCTCCCAAAACAACTTCAGGAAATAACTTTTCTCCTTACGCAGTTTGATGGTAGTGGCAAAAAGCATGTAGTTGATGTTCAGGCGTTGTATCCGTCATCTACACTGCGAAAATCATTCCTGGATACCTTCATTAAGGCGACTTCAATTAACACGAAGGGTACAACGATGTTACTTTTCACTATCGTAAGACTCGCCGAGTTCTTTGGTTACATAACGGAACAGATGACAAACAACGAGAGTCCAACCGAAAGAGTGTTTATTTTTACCGATGATTATGATAGAGATGGTTCGGAGGTGAAAAAGTATCTCGGAGGAGTTGTCAAAAAGCTGAAATCATTGGGAGGTTCCTAATGAAATACATACAAGATGTACGGGATGCGCAAATCTTCAGCGCATCTTTTTTATGATAGTATTGCGACAATGACACAAGGATTTTGGGGGAAATTAAAGAGACCGTTCTTTGTTATGGCACCGATGGCGGATGTCACCGACGCGGCTTTTCGGCGTCTTATTGCGAAATATAGCAACCACGGGAAGCTGCAAGGGGGTCCTGATGTTTTTTATACCGAATTTGTTTCTTGCGATGGGCTTTGTTCCGCGGGGCGCCCAGCGCTTCTTACTGATTTCAAATATTCCGAAGAAGAACATCCGATCGTGGCACAGATTTTTGGTTCAAATCCCGAGCATTTCCGAGAGTGTGCCGCGCTTATTAAAGATCTTGGGTTTGATGGCATCGATATCAATATGGGATGTCCTGACAAGTCAGTAGAAAAACAATGTGCAGGTGCGGCGCTTATTAAAACTCCGGCGCTTGCGCGTGAGCTGATTCGCGCCGCAAAAGAGGGTAGTGGAGGATTACCAGTCTCCGTAAAAACTCGTGTCGGCTACAACAAAGTTATTCTCGACAAATGGCTTCCTGAAATTTTAGCAGAGGAACCTGCGGTTGTTACTATACATGCGCGTACGCGCAAAGAAATGTCGCTTGTGCCTGCGCGTTGGGAGCACGTAGCGCATGCGGTAGTAATTGCGCGCGATTTTGCGGAGAAACACGGCACCGAGCGCACGCTCATCGTTGGCAATGGCGATGTAAAAGATTTGAGCGATGCGAAAGAAAAAGCGCGCGAGACAGGCGCCGATGGCGTGATGCTCGGGCGGGCGATTTTCGGCAATCCGTGGTTATTTGCCGATATACCCAGTCCTACAATAGGGGAAAAATTGCGTGTTATGGTTGAGCATACGCATCTTTTTGAAGAGCTCTTGGGGGGTGTTAAAAATTTTGCTATTATGAAGAAGCATTATAAAGCATATGTAAACGGATTTGAGGGTGCTAAAGAACTTCGCATGAAGCTCATGAGTGCTAAAAATTCAAACGAAGTCGAAAGTATTACAAATACATTTATTGAATCTGGAGTCATTAGACCCACTACGCAATAACCTTTTCTACTGCAATGACAAATTTTCAACTACAAACAACTCATCTCTCGTCAATGAATACGCTGTATTCACCTCCTCGCGCTTCGTTGTTTTCGCCAGAAAATTCGTCATCTCGTTACGAAAAATTATTGCGTAGTTGGTCTATTTAAATAAAAATGAAAAATAAAACACTAACAATCGCCTTGGCGGCAACACTTTTATTTCTGGGATCATTCATCGGAATTTCGCTTGCGGCAGATGAAAAGGTAATCAAAAATACAGGATTTCCTAATCAAAATCTTTGGCTTTCACATGAGCCGGTTCTTGAAGGTGAGGAGGTATCTATCAATACCATTGTAGTTAATAATAATGAAGGAACATTTTCTGGTACGGTTGAGTATTATGACGGAATCAAGCTTGTCGGGAGAACTCCATTTACGATAACCGATGCGCAGAAAATAAAAGTCATATCTTTTATTTGGAAGGCGATTGCGGGAGATTATCGTATCTCGGCAAAAATCACAGATCCAAAAATAAAACTTTCCAATGGCAATACTGCTTCAGTCATCATTGAGAGCAATGGAACTTCAGAGCGAGGGGTTTTTGTTGATGTGGATACTGATGGGGATGGAATCGGGAACAAGGAAGATCCCGATGATGACGGGGACGGACTTTCTGATTTGGATGAACGTGCGCGCGGGACTCATCCATTCAAGCAAGATACTGATGGTGATGGTATTGCCGATGGTGTTGATACTCCTCCCGATAAAGAGGGTTCCCCAGAATCACTTGTCTTTGGTAGGGGAATGAACATGGTCAAAAATGTCGTACCGGATTCTGTTGCTGGCACGCTTGAGAATACAGGAAACTTCATTGAAAACTTTCGAAATAAACAATTTGTTGTTATTCGCGAAGAATTTGCAGAAAATAAAAGATCTCTTAGTAAGCTATCTGGTATAGTGGACAGCAAGAGTGCCACATCTACGAATGTAGTCGGTGATATGAACACTTCAATAGATGCGACAAATGGGCAAGCTTCTCAAGGAAACTGGAAAAACAAAGTCGAAAAACCTCTACGCTATGTATATTGGGGAATACTCGCAGTGCTGGAGATGATATTTGATAAACGCTATTTGTTTTATACAGTACTTATTATTCTCGTCTTTGTCATTTTACGTTTCATCTATGGCAAATTGCGCGGTACATGATTGCATAATGAGGAAAAACTTCATATAATGGCTCTATGGCTGAATTCATGAAAGAAGATATATTCTTTTTTGTGACTACGATCGCGGTAGTTACATTTACTGTCACCTTGGTCGTGCTCATGGTGTATCTTATCGGTGTGATGCGCAATGTGCGGGATATTTCAGATATTGTGAAAATAGAGAGCAAGAATATTTCTCAAGATATATCTGAACTACGGGCAACGGTCAAACGCGAGGGAATGCGGTGGAAACACATAACTGATTTTTTAAGAAAACCAAACAAAAGAACAAAAAAATGAATTGGCAGTTGACGCGGATATATGCAGTGAAAGCAGAAATATTGTAAGGGTAATTAATTATTAAAAAGATACAAAAACAATGAATGTAAAAAAAATAACAGGAAAAAAGATTGGATTAGGCGTAGGTCTCGTAACCGCAGCTGCATTAGCAGGCGCAGCGGGGCTCTATCTTTATGGCAAAGACGGTGCAAAAAATCGTAAAAAAGTTAAAACACTCGCAGTAAAAGTTCATACCGATGTTGTTTCACACGCAAAGAAACTAAAGAGTCTGGGAAAAAAGGATTATCTTGCAGTTGTTGATATGGTAACGAAGAAATATAACGCGCTTAAATCTATTGATAAAAATGAACTTAACAAGGTTGCGATAAATCTAAAAAAACATTGGAATACTATTGAGCGTGAAGCAAAAAAACAAGTAGGTAAGGTTTCTCAAAATAAAAAAAATGCCAAATAAAATATGGTCGGCATTTTTTATGGCAGATATATGATTTGAGTATAGTATAGATGAAAACATCTGCGTAAGGAGTCAAAAAAGTCCCTCGAAACAAGGGGCTTTTTTGTAACAAAGAGTCGTGTATAATAAACTCTATTATGACTCACGAACCAAATAAATCCGCAGTTGCATTATATCGAAAATATCGCCCACAAACATTCAAAGATGTTTTGGGACAGGAACATGTGGTAAAAGTGCTTTTAGGCGCGATAGCGGCGGGCAACGTTGCGCACGCATATCTCTTTGCTGGTTCACGCGGGACAGGGAAGACTTCTGTTGCGCGTATTTTTGCAAAATCTATCGGCTGTTCTGATAATGACCTCTACGAAATAGATGCCGCATCGAATCGCGGGATTGATGATATTCGTGAACTTCGCGATGGCGTGCGCACGCTTCCGTTCCAGTCTCCCTATAAAGTTTATATTATCGATGAAGTGCACATGCTCACCAAAGAGGCATTCAATGCACTTCTTAAAACCTTGGAAGAGCCACCCAAGCACGTCATTTTTATTTTAGCCACCACGGAACTCAATAAACTTCCAGAGACTGTGATTTCGCGTTGCCAAACATTCACATTCAAAAAACCAAGCCATGAGGTTCTTAAAGACATCATTGTCGCTATCGCAAAAAAAGAAGGATTTATGATTGAACCCGCATCTGCAGATCTCATAGCACTTTTGGGAGATGGTTCGTTTCGCGATGCGCAAGGAATTTTGCAAAAAGTATTGAGCTCATCAAGGGACAAAAAAGTGTCAGTCAACGAAGTGCTTGAGGTCACGGGTGCGCCGAACGGAGGATTGGTAAATGAATTTATTTCCGCTCTTGCAGAGAAGAATATTTCTCAAGGCATGAATGTCATTCAGAAGACTTCGAAACAGAATATTGATATGCAAATATTTTTGAAACTTGTGCTTCATAAAATGCGAATGATTCTTTTAATTCGATTTGCAAAAGACATGGAAGAAGGAATTAAAGAAGAGTTTACTGATGAGGATTTTGAGTTTCTTAAGGATATGAGCGGGAAGAGGGGGGTGGAACTTACATCAAAAACACTGGAAGCGATGCTTGGTGCGCATAGCATGATACGTCATGCGAGTATACCGGAGCTCCCCCTGGAGATTCTTTTGATGAACCTTGAACATACGGCAACTATTGACAAAAAAATATAAAAACCGTAAAGTATTTACGGAATAAACATAGTATCTACCAACGAGAAAAAGGAGTAGTTCATGGAAAACGACAGAAAGAACAGAAAGACATGTGGACGGTGTCGTGGGACAGGAAAAAAGAATAATTCAATATGCAGAACATGTGGTAGTTTCGGCGAGCTCACGGCTGCTGGGCGCATGCTCCCCAAGGAAATAAGGGATGAATTATTATCCACGGATGATGATGGAAATGAAATTCCAGAAGTCTCTATTGTGAGAAGTTTCGGAGGTCATCCCGCAGAACAAAACCTTCAAGTTTCAATGTACATGATTAGTGAAGGTGACCCTGAATTTCCACTAGATCCTATCTATGAACTGTCTGAGGATGGGTGAATTTATTTGAACGTAGAACGGCCCCCAATTTATAACGGGGGTCGTTTTTTCTTGCCGATAACGCATTTTTATAGCAGAATAGGGAAACATTGGGGAGATTGCCTGTTCCCCTAAATTAAGAAAATAAGAATACATTGGGGGATCGTCTAACGGTAGGACAGCGGCCTTTGAAGCCGTTAATCTTGGTTCGATTCCAAGTCCCCCAGCACTTCGGCAAGCTCAGTGCGAGCTTAAAGTTCAAAAATCAGACATGTGGTACGTATACATACTTCTTTGCAACCAGAAAACTTTTTACGTTGGGATGTGCAACAATGTTGTAAGACGATTAGGGGAACATAAGAACAAGGAATCGTTTTTTACAAAAAAGTTTTCTGATATAAAAATAGTATATTGTGAAAAATACGACACAAGGCATAAATCCGCCATACGAGAAAAACAGCTTAAGGGATGGAGTCGTGCAAAGAAACAGAAATTAATAGGTGGAAAATTTGGAATAAACCGCGTTGAGCTTACTGAAGTGCTTGACGTACATGGATGAGAAGTTTACCCTGAGGATATCGAAGGGATTCCAAGTCCCCCAGCCAAGTTTCGGAATTCGTTTTTTCGCCCAAATGCGGAGCTATGCCTCGCGACGCGACGGGGGTTTCGCCCAGAATTCTTTCATGAATAACAAACAGAAATATGCTAACGTACACAACATGAAAGGTATGACAAAAAAAGAAACCTTGCCTACCGGCAGGCAGGTCGCCGCCGGTGTTGTACACAGAATGCCAGCGGATTTACAAAAGACTCTTACTTCTTCCCCAACGGCGCGAGTAGCATGGGAGGATATTACACCACTTGCGCGCAATGAGTGGATTTGCTGGATTGAGTCTGCCAAGAAAGCAGAGACGAGGAGTATCCGAATCAAGAAGGCGCTCTCGAAGCTGAAAGGCGGAATGCGCCGACCTTGTTGTTGGGCCGGTTGTCCTCACCGTTAAAATAGTCGATTCGTGATCAACCCCTCCCGTATCCATAGAAAAGTTTTTAAAAATCCACCCAAAAGGTCATTACAGGGAGTTGTAAAAGAAACTCAATCTTGATATTATCTCCATATGGTACATAACAAATTGTCTTTCAATTTACCCGTGCTCATTACTAAGCAAAATAAGCGTTTTGTGGCGTATACTCCCGCACTCGACATCTCTACTTCCGGGAAATCTGAAAAAGATGTAAAAGAGCGATTTGTTGTGTTGGCGAACTTGTTTTTAGAGGAAATTATAGAGGCAAAAACAGCTGATGATGTTTTGTCCGAATTGGGCTGGAAAAAAGTGCAAAAAGTTTGGACTCCTCCAAAAGTAATTTCTTCGCAGTCTATTGGCCTGCAAATTCCCATTTTTACCTAATATTCCCCATGCCACGCATCCAAGCTATTCATTGGAAAGAATTTGAGAAGTTTTTAATTAAGATGGGGTGTGAATTTAAAAGAGAGAAAGGTGACCATCGTGTTTATTGGAAAAGCGGTATCAAAAGACCCGTAGTAATTCCACGCGACACTGCGCTTCCTGCTTTTATTATTCTTAATAATTTAAGAGTGCTGGGTGTGTCGCGCGAAGAATATCTTAGAATTATTGAAGCGGTATAATTAAACCACCAGAAATACGTTGTTAACCAGTATTAAATTTTAAAAAATATATCTTATGAATTCAAAAATAACGATCGCAGCGACGACATTGCGTCTATTGTTTGGATGGTTCATGACCTTTGCGGGTCTTGAGAAAGTATTTGATCCCAATTGGACAGCAAAAGGTTTTTTATTGAACGCGAAGACATTTCCTGATTTCTACGCCTGGTTTGCTCAACCGATGAATACTTGGTGGGTTGACCCTCTTAACGCGTGGGGGATTACCTTGATCGGTGTTGCGCTTTTGGTTGGTGTTGCAGTGCGTCCGGCTGCATGGGCAGGCGCGGTGCTTATGATTCTCTATTATTTTCCACAGAATATTTTCCCCAATGTTCCCCATGGATATATTGTCGAAGAGCATATTATTTATGCCACAGCTCTTGTATTGATCGCAATCTTCCCGCAAGCCCAACAATTTGGATTAGGAAGCATGTTACGCCGAATATTTCTTGGACGTATTCCCGTTATAAAATCGCTCATCTAGTTACATAATGTATTTTGTTTACATTATCAAATGCAAAGACGGCACGATGTATACAGGGATAACCACCGACGTTAAGCGAAGATTTCTTGAGCATAAAAGTGGGAAGGGAGGCAATTATACAAGTTCGCGGGGAGTGTCGAAATTACTGTATATAAAAAAAGCGAAGAACAGAAGTGTTGCATCGAAACAAGAATTTCAAATAAAAAAGCTGACTAGAGGAGAAAAAATAAAACTAATACATCGACACAGGATTCCAGTGTTTGCCAGAAATCTCTAAATAAATTGCTTTATTCATTGGTTTGTGGTATCATCATACAATGAAAAAATACAGTAAAGAACTTAGTGAAAGCCAATTACAAATTCCTATTTCAGATTTTTTGGCATCATACAATAAAAATATGCCCGAAGGATTTCCACGCGCTTCCACGGCACTCTTGAAAAAATTTCAATCAGCACATGCAATGCTTTTCAAGAACGGCGACCTCTGGTCTCTCGAACAGCATCGTAAAAAGCTCATGGATTGGTTGCCGCGGAATAGCGATACCGCATAACATTCTCCGATGATCGGTCAAAAAAACCCCCTCACACGAGAGGGGTTTTTGAATGCTACTTCTTAAAGAAGAACACTAGCCATTTTTCTAAAAGGCGTTTTCCGACAAGAATCCAAAAAGCTCCCATAAGAGCGAGCAGAAGGGCAAATACTGAATGCGGGTCATCAAAAACAGCAGGATAGATTGCAACAAGCCCCGCAAAAAAAAGATGTACCACACCCAGAAAAATGCAGCTGGTTCCCCAGAATAGACTGTGTTTATTCATAATCGGCTCAGATGCAACGTGCTCTATATACCGATCAATTAGCTTCATTGTTCGTATCCTCGCGCGTCTGCGCTATGTGGTCTGTTATTGTTCTACCATAATCTTAAAACACCGCAAGGAGTTTCATCCACAACAACAGGCAAGGGTGTATGATTATGATATAATGAGCGTCTTATATAGCATATATATGCATACTGTATTTAAAAAATCCGTGTTTCTTTTTATCCTTCTCGCGCTTATTCTTCCGAGTGGCGGTTTTGTGTATGCGCAAACCACCACAACAGAAGCAAGCCTGCCTGCCGCGACAGGCTTGGCGCAGGCAGGCAGTTCTCTCGAGATATCCGGATGGATTCCGTATTGGCGCTCAAAACTTGGGGTGGAAAGCATTTTGCCTCACCTTGATCTATTCACTGAGGTGAACCCATTCATGTATACCGTGAAGCAAGACGGTACGCTCTACCAAGCTTCGTCGCTTGGTAATGACGAATGGGTACTGCTTCGCGCCCGTGCGAAGGACGCGGGCGTGAAGTTTGTTCCCGCAGTGATGTGGGCGAATGCAGATGCCATGGATGAAATTTTCCGCGACTCGGAAAAACGCAAGGCGCACATTAGTTCTATTATTAAAGAAGTTTTTGGGAACGGTGCAGACGGTATTGATATTGATTACGAAGGCAAATATGCGCGCACGCGACCCTACTTCTCACTGTTTCTCAAAGACCTTAAGGAGGCGATCGGATACAACAAATGGATCACCTGCACCATCGAAGCGCGCACGCCGCTTGACTCGCGTTACTCGTCCCCAGAATCAATTCCTAAAGATATTGAGTACGCAAACGACTTTACCGCAATCAATCAATATTGCGATAGTGTGCGTCTTATGACCTACGACCAAGGAAGGTACGATCTTAAATTGAATGATGCAAAAGGAGATCCCTATGTTCCGGTTGCAGACGCGGATTGGGTGGATAAAGTGGTGAAGCTGGCGCTCCAAGATATTAAAAAAGAAAAACTTGTGATTGGAGTCGCGACCTATGGGTACGAGCACGACATGTTTCCCGCGCAGAACGGAAGCGGGAAAATGCAATACTCACAACTCTGGTCGTTCAATCCGGGGTACGCAACGGGCATTGCGACAAAGCTTGGAATGCAACCCGTGCGAAACAACGCAGGTGAGCTCTTCTTGACCTTCCCGGCATCCCAATCGCCCGAGCCGCCTATTCCGCTTCCTAACGCAACTCGCGTGCTTTCATGGAGCGATGCGGAGTCTATTAAGCAGAAGGCAGAGCTTGCGGTGAAATATGGTTTGCGGGGAATTGCGATATTTAAAATTGACGGGGGTCAGGATCCGCTCCTCTGGGATGTGCTCACCAATTACAAATACAACGCAACGCGTGTGGCGAATAAAGCAGCAAGTGATGTAAACGCCCAAACTGCCCCATTGCCTCCGGCTTCTCAAATATGGAAGATGCCGACGCGTGACCTCAAGTTGGGCACGACAGGGGAAGACGTGCGCACGCTTCAGAAATTCTTGAATAGTATTGGATTTATTGTTTCAAAAACTGGTGCGGGTTCTTCGGGAAAAGAGACGACAAAATTTGGCGGAGCAACACAAGCAGCGCTTGTGAGTTTTCAAAAAGCAAAGAAGATTACTCCTACCGCAGGATACTACGGCGCAAAAACTCGTGCACTCATAAAATCACTCGGGTTATAAAAATAAATTAGAAAATGAAACCCCTCGAGACAATTTTTGTCTCGAGGGGTTACTGGTTGCGGAAAGAACTTATGGATAGTCGCGGCCCATCACATACCGGAACCAAACACGAATTTTAACGCCCTCCCAACTTGTTTTCCCAGCCGGCCAAAGTGCTTTCGGATTTGCAACAACATTCTCCATAATCTCTTGGAGAATTGGAGTGCTTGCAGGATGGTTGAACGTTGAGCACTTATCCCAGTCCGGTTTTGCTTTTGCCATTTCCATACAGCAAGGACTATGCGCTCTCGTAAGCGCGCAGGCGTTGCCGTAATTCTCCACAAAAACACCATTACCACCAATGAAACCGTAAAAGGGGCATGGTGGACCCGCATGGTGCGCTACCGGTTTTTCTTGGGCGGAAGAGTACTCATCTCTTATTATCCGCTTGCCAAGTAATAAGAACATACAATTCTCCTATTTATAATCTAGTATGAATACTATCCTAATGAGGTATATCGTCAATAGTTTTTTGGAAAATGAATCCCCCCGAGACAATTTTTGTCTCGGGGGGATGGAAGAACTTCAATCTTTCATAAACGATATAGTAAGTCCCGCATCTTGTAATCCACGGGCAATCGCGACGACCGCTTTTTGTTGATCTTCAGTGTACACAATGAGTTCTTGGTGTGACGCATTGTCTCGCACCGAGAGAAGAATATAAGAATTCTTTCTTCTTATTTTTACACGCTGATGACCACCTGCAGATCGAAGTCCTGCTTTAATGAACCCTGGTGTTACCTTAGTCACTTCCGATTGCTTTGCGGAGATATCGGCTACAGTACTCGCGAAGGGTATCACCGTAGTATGGCTTCCGCTAAATTTACCGCCTGACCGCGAATGTTTTGTGGACATGCAGTGTATCCTTTTAAGGTAATTATATCTTTTGCAATATTTTGGCAACGGTTTCAACATTCCAACATTCTGCAGAATGTTGGAATGTTGAAACATGTGGGCTATAATGAATCTGCCATGAAAACACCCAGACAACTTGAACGTTATTTTAAAGGGGTCGCTAACCATTGGCGCATCGCAATTTTGATTGCTGTCGAGAAAAACGAGGGGATTAGCGTTGAGGGAATTTCCGGCGAACTTGAAGCTAATTTTAAAACTATTTCCCAACATACGCGATCATTGGTTCACGCCGGTCTTTTGAATAAGACGTATCAAGGTCGTCAGGTAACCCATGCGCTTTCACCACACGGTAAATTGTTTCTCAAATTTATTAAAACATTCTAACATTCTGCAGAATGTTAGAATGTTACAACCGCTAAGCTAATAAGTATATGAAATACACCATGCGGGAAAAAGTGTGGGTCTATCCCGGGGTAGTAGGATGGCATTTTGTCAGCGTGAGTAAAAAAGAATCGCAAGAGATCAAAGAAAAATATGGGAAATATCATCGAGGATTTGGTTCACTGCCGGTCATGGTTACCATCGGCAAGACAAGCTGGAAAACATCTATCTTTCCCGATAGAATAAGCGGGACATATCTTTTACCGCTTAAAGTAAAAATACGGGAGAAAGAAGAAATACTCGCCGACGATATCATTACATTTTCTATCAAGGTGATGCCTAGCACGGTAAAATTATCCAAAAGTAGAAAATCTATGACAAAAAGAAAAAAGAAACTATAATGAACTGATGATTGGTATCATTATCCTAATAATCATTGTCGTCTCGCTGGTTTTGTATCTCACCGGTCTTCCATTTGAATTGGGGACCGGTTTTACTGAAATAAAAACAGTGGCGCGCAAAGGGGAGTATACTGTAAACGACAACCTTGAGACGAAAGAGATTAAAAACAATGACGATGAAGTTAGGCTACTAGAATAATATTTTGAAATATAGTTTTAAAAAATAATGCCGTGCGGTGGAGCCGCACGGCATAAAATAAAACAAGAACTCAACTACTTTAGATTTTTCAGATAAACAGACAAACGTCGGATTTTGCCGCTACTGGCAAGAAATACGTGGCACCGACATAATCCTTCACCTCGGGGATGAAGTCGTCCTTGCTGAAGCCAAATACATCGACAGTCATCTGGCAGGCGATCATTTTAACGCCGGCTTCAAGGCAAAGGTTACGGAGCTCGGGGATCGTAGCAACTCCCTTATTCTTGAAGGTTTTCTTCATCAGCACCGTGGCCACTTTTTCAAATCCAGGGACACTGGCCATCAGTAAGTTCGGCATCGGCCAGACAAAGCTCTGGAACCATTTTGGCCCAAACGGCATCTTCATGGGCATGGCGGGATTTCCCAGCGGGCTGACTTCGGCGTCGAGATCCTTTTTCAGAAGCAACAGACCGTAGAACGTGAAGAATATTGAAACATCCCAGTCGAGGGCGGCACCAGTAGAAGCGAGGATAAACGGCGGGTAAGCCCAGTCGAGCGTACCTTTGGTGGCGATGATCGCCATACTGGGTGTTTTGTTGGCTTCAATTTCTTCGAGTTTTTTGGGCAGGATTGTGTCGAGATGCTGACTTATCATCATCGCGAGATTCCCGTCCGGTTTGGGCATCGTAGTTGTTGACATATCTACCTCCAATAAAGTGAGTTGTAAAGAACTACTACACATCCTGCCCAATGTGAAACGTGAGGGCAGCTATGGATAACGATAGTATACCCAAAGAAGATTGTCAAATATTTTTATTACGACAAACCGTATTCTCATAAAATTGAGTTTTCTGCATACCCATGGTTCTATGTGGTATAATATAATATATATGTACAGGAACTGTTTTGTATAATCAACCATTACTATTACAACCATGTTTAATGAGTTTAAACAATTTTTACTACGAGGTAATGTTGTTGACTTGGCTGTTGGTGTCGTAGTTGGTGCTGCGTTTGGCACAATTGTGACAGCACTTGTGTCTGATCTCCTGACTCCACTTATAGCGGCAATCGTAAAGGTGCCAGACTTTAGCGGGCTTATCTTCACACTCAATGGAAGTAAGTTTATGTACGGGCATTTCATTAACGCGCTTATTTCTTTCATATTGGTTGCAGTTGCAATTTTTTTCTTTGTAATTAAGCCGATGAATTTGCTCATCACTCGGTCACACAAAGAACCTTCTCCCGATTCAACGACAAAGAAATGTAAAGAATGTTTAAGCAAGATTCCTGTGGCTGCCAAGCGTTGTTCGCACTGTACACACATAGCTGCTTGAGGGATGTGTTTGTCAATTCGGGGCTTTACGTGAGGACAGTATATGTGATTTCAACAAATAGTACCTTGCATGATGTCGAAGTTTTATTTGACAATATCATTCAGTGCGATATTGTAACTCTAGATTAAAATAGTATTTAAACAGACCACATTGCAAAGAATTTATTATTTGGAGGTTGTGTATGAGTTTAAAGGACAAAAATGCACAAGTACTACTTTTTAAAAAAGGTATTAATGCTCGAATAAAAAAACTTGTTAGTGAACGTCCCAGAGATTTAAAAAGGCTTGTTGATTGGGGTGTAACGATTCGAGCAAGATTATCCGAAATAAACAAATATAGAAAAGTACTCTCGGGGGAAGATTGCGGGGAAAATCATGTAAATTCGCTTGTTGACTACATTCAGGATGGAATTCAGTACCAATGTAAGGCATGCAATATTCCTAGCTCCGTATCCCTCAAATGCTCTTTTTATATTGCTAAATCGTTTTCCCTGTTTTTGATCAAAGGCAAAAACTATCTTGCTATAGGTGATTTTATCGCAAGCGATCTGGAACAAGGTTCAACCGAGCTCATGAGAAAAAATGCAAATGTTTGCTTTTTCATGCACGCCGTATTTAAAGGTGGCGAATCATTTCCAAACGTCAAATCGGATATCTATGAAGAAGTAGGAAAATCTTGGTATAAACTCCTTGCGAAAGAAAAAAATGATTCTGTTGATGGTCTTATGGATATATATTTCGGCAAACTATCTATAGCAGTAAGAAAGTTTATAGATAACGTGGAGCCCAAATAGGTATTTTAAATTTTTGTTAACAAACCGGTCAATATTTATTTGACCGGTTTCTTTTTTTGGACATGGGGTGTTCATGGTATAGTATGTTTTTGCATTCAAGCTACATGAAAAAAAATAAGAGAACAATTGGAGAACAATCGCTCGCACATCATCTCAAGATGGGTGGTAAATTGTCCGTGGTAAGTAAATCATCACTTCGGAGTTTGAAAGATTTAAGCATCGTATACACTCCGGGTGTTGCTGCTGTAAGTTTATTTTTGGCTAAAAATAAAGAGAAGGTGCGCGACTATACCATGAAGGGAAATAGTGTTGCAGTCATATCCGATGGTTCTGCAGTTCTGGGACTGGGCAATATTGGTCCAGAGGGGGCGCTCCCGGTAATGGAAGGAAAGTGCGTTCTCTTTAAAACATTTGCTGATATTGATGCGGTGCCAATTGTTCTCGCAACACAGAATACCGAAGAAATTATTGCTATAGTAAAAGCAATCGCGCCGGGATTTGGCGGCGTCAACCTTGAAGACATTTCTGCTCCGCGATGCTTTGAGATCGAAGAGCGTTTAAAACAAGAACTTACAATTCCTGTTATGCACGACGATCAGCACGGTACAGCGATCATTATTCTTGCCGGACTTTTAAATGCGCTTAAGGTGGTGAAGAAGAATATTAGTCACGTAAAGATTGTGGTGAGTGGGGCGGGTGCTGCGGGTATGGCAATTACAAAAATACTTATTGGTGAAGGAGTTAAACATATTCTTGTTGTCGATCGATCGGGTATTATTCACAAGGGACAAGCGGAGTTGGTCAAAGAAAAACGAATAATCGCGGAAATGACAAATTCACACGATAAACGAGGAAGCTTGGCGGATGCATTGGAAGGGAGCGATGTGTTTATTGGTGTCTCTGCGCCCGATCTGGTGACCAAGGAAATGGTGCAGACGATGGCAAGTAAGGCGATCGTCTTTGCGCTTGCAAACCCAACGCCGGAAATCATGCCTGATGTGGCGCTTTCGGGAGGGGCGTTTGTGGTCGCGACAGGGAGGAGTGATTTTCCCAATCAACTCAACAATGCTCAAGTGTTTCCGGGGGTTTTTCGCGGAGCGCTTGATAATCATGTAACTCTTATTACCGATGAAATGAAACGTAATGTAGCTCATGTCATTGCGGGGTTAGTATCGCGACCCAATGCTCATAACATAGTACCGAATATATTTGATAAAAGATTAGTTAAATCAATCGCGCGAGTTATTCGAGGATAATGTTCATTTATGCTGTATAATAGAAATGAAGCAAGTAATGGGTCGATTGCAAAAAAATATTCGATAAAAATTTTATATTAAAAAACATGGCAAAGGGAAGAGATAAACAGCGCAGAGAAAAGAAAAAGCCAAAAGGTTCCGGAAAAAAGAAATAGTTTAAAAAAACAGTCCCTTATAGGGACTGTTTTTTTAAAGAATGCGCATAGTGGGCATTAGTGTTAGTCATTACTTAGATGATTGAAGCGCATTGCGTGACCTGTCCATTCGCGAAGAAAATGAGGGGTGTCGTCATCGATATTCAATAAAAAATATTCCTTTCCTGTTTCATCGGTTCGAATGTCTGCAGAAAATTTTTCTTTGATCTTTTCTTCAGATAAGTTGGGAACAACTTTTCCCGAAAAGCCATTAAATTTTTGAGCGTCACCCAATATTTCCGAACCTATTTTAATGATCTGCACCGTAAATTTATTGCGTGTCAGTATTTTATAGAACTCAACGAACGTCATCGGGTAACCCCATGAATCAACAAGAAGGTTGGAGGACTTCGCAGCCACCTTTGGAGAGGCAACAAAAGTTTCTTTCCGTACAGCTATTTTTGGTTGAGCCATTTTTTTATTTGAATTTTCACTTGAACTCGCAGTATAGCAGATTTTTTATAGAATACCTAACTACGCTATGCTTGCGACCCCGGGTTTTTATGGTAGGGTAAGACTGGTATATAGCCACATAAAATAGGAGTTTGCTATGCGTATTGAAAGACGAAAAACTCTGTGGTACATAGAGGTTAATGGAGATACAAATGAAATAACGATGGAATATTTAGCAAGGACGTGTGATGCTACTTTGGATAAATTCGAACGCCACAAAGATTGCGCAGGAGTTCCACATAGTCTACTTAATGTGGAGCGTTCAGTCATCAACACTTTGGAGAAAAATAAGCGTAAATTTAAACTCCTCTATGTAATTTACAAAAAACAAAAAGGTAACACGTGTGTAAGGATATGGGGGTTTGAGGGAAAGAAAAAACTGCATTGTACAAAAAACTTCAAAAATGCAAAGGAGCGGGTAAGAAAAATACAATCAGAAAGAAAAAAGTAACGGAGGAATTAAAGCAACAGGGAGATTTATCTCCCTGTTTTTTCTAGCGATGTATTGAAAAAATATCTTAATCCTTATTGTCAGTGAGTATACTTTTAAGATCGTCGATCCTGATTGGTTTTGTCATGTGATAGTTAAAGCCTGATTTTTTTGCCTCAAATCTATCTCTGTCTTGCCCGTATCCCGTCAGGGCAATCAATGTAAGCGAATCACCAAACTCTTTTCGTAAAAGCTCCGCAACAACATAGCCGCTCATGTCTGGCAGACCGATATCGAGGATAATAATCTTGGGGTGAACGTTTCGAACAACCTCAAACGTTTCCTCGCCACTATAGGCGACCACTGCTTTGTACCCCGCATATTCAAGGAGCATTTTGAGTCCATCAGCTGCGTCTTTATTATCGTCAACAATAAGAATAGGAGACCGTACTTCTATTTTTTTTGATGGTATAAACGTAAAGTAAGGTTTTCTTCGCACACCTCGACGTTCTTTTGTGGGGGTTCCCATTTGCAATTGGATATTTTGAGAACCAGGCAAGGTCACAGTGAACTCACTTCCTTTCCCCAATCCCTCGCTCATTGCTTGTATGGTTCCGCCATGGAGCTCTACTAATCGTTTGGTAAGGACGAGACCGATACCAAGCCCAGTGCTTACCCGCGAATCCCTGGTGTAGTTTTTTTGAACAAAGGGTTCAAAAATTTTTTGTATCATATCGGGAGCAATCCCAACCCCATTATCTCGTATACGAATTATCACTTCTTCTTTTTCATCATTATGTGTAACCAAAAGTTCAATATGTCCTCCCATGGGGGTGTATTTTGCCGAATTATGAAGGATGTTGTTCAATATTTGCTCGATGCGAACCGGATCCACGGATATCCAAATGAGTTTCTTGGGCATAGAAATAGACAAGTGATGATTTCGGGAAACAAAAAAAGCATCAACGGTTTCTTGCGCGTGATTAATAATGGACAGCAACTCAACGGTCTCTTTTTCCAATTTAAATTTCCTACGAGAGATGCGAGAAATATCTAAGAGGTCATCAAGGAGGTGAACCATGGTACGAACATGGGTTTCAGATGTTTTAATGATTTGTAAAATATCAGGACGGTTGATTTCCGCAACTTTTATATTCATAAGTTCAAGAGAGGTGATCACTGGCGAGAGGGGATTTCGAAGCTCATGTGCAAGGATTGCCAAAAACTCGTTTTTAGCATTATCTTCGGAGCTGATTTTCTGTAATGCCTCACGAAGACGCTTAACATTTTCTCTCAACATGGCTGCTGTGTTTTTTTCTTCAGCTACAATCGAAGTGAAGGGTAGAAAAATTAACGCGATGAATGCTAAAAATATTTCTGTTGTAAAAAGCCTTGCAAGCATATCTGCTTGAGAAAATGTCCCGTAGTTTAATAAAACAGCCAATGATCCTATGCATGAGGTTATAAATATTGAAAGTGTAATACCCAATGGTCCCATACGTATTGCTGCCCACATAAGTGGCACAATAACGAGGTAAATTGTCGAGAAAGAGTCCAATTGTGTGAAAGGGGTCAAAAAGACCATAACATCAATGCCAACAAGAAGCGCAAAAAGCGAAGTTGTCTCCACGATCACTTCGATAGACGCAGTTCTCCAGGGGAGTGGTTTAGAGAGCCAGCATATGAGAAATGGGGTGATCGTGAGAGTTCCCAGCACTCCACTAAGCCACCAAGTAATCCATACCGATATGATTGTTGGCTGAGTAACTATCTCGGTAACCCACAAAGTACTTACTCCTATTGTTGCACCAATAATCGGTACAACAAGCGCAACCAAAAGAAAACCGATACTGTCACGCAAGCGCTCAAGTGAGTAATCAAGTTTAATATAACGACGTAGGATGTATACTCCCGCCAATGCCTCAAGGGTGTTTCCCAGCGAAATGGAAAGTACTATCGGCAATGTTCCGCCAATAAGAATATTTGCCATGAAAGCACCAATCATGATGCCGGGCCATAATTCGAATCCATAGAGAAGAAGCGCGGCAAGTGCAATTCCGCTTGGTAACCAAACAAGTGTGGAAAAACTGGAAATAGGATGGAAATTCAATCCTATTTTTGCAGTAACAAAATAAATGAGCGCTAGCGCCAATACTTTTACTATATAGAGAATACGATTGGTCATATGTGATACATGAATTGTATGGTAATTAAACGAGGGCTAAACTTCGTTTAATTTTGAATTAATTTCATCCGTTTCCGTCATAATTTGCTTGAGTGTTTTACGCAACTCCTCTCCGGACGTCTCACCCATGAGGGCAATTTCTACATCCGCTTGAATAATCGCGAGGATATTTCGTATATCATGCGCCAACGTTGAGCGTTCTTGCTTTCCTCGTGCTTCAGCAAGGAACAGCAACTCGTTAATTACTCGTCTTGCTTGATGTGACCATGCTATTATTGCGACACTACCGATCAATCCGAGCAACGTAAGCAAAAACAAAAAGGGTAGCGTCTCATATTTTACCGACAAGAAAAATAGTATCCCTCCTTCTGTTAAAAAAACAACAATTAGGGCAGAGCCAGCATATACGCATGCTCTTATTTGTTTCTGTGTCCGGAGAATGATGCTAGGAAACGTCTTTATTGAGTCGATAGCCGAATCCCCAGACGGTTTCGATGACAGGTTTATTTTTTCCATAGGTTAGTTTTTTCCGTAGATTTTTCACATGAACATCAACCACGTTGCTAAATGAATTGAAATCAAATCCCCAAATATGGTCCATGATTTGTTCCCGATTAAGGACCTGGTCGGGGTGTCGCATCATATATTCAAGGATGCTGAACTCTTTAAGGGTAAGAGAAATCTCCTTATTGTTACAATACACCTTTTTGGTATTAACATGAAGTACGATCGGACCAACCTGAAGCACTACCGGAAGTTGATTTTCGGGACGTCTTGTGAGTGCGCGAATTCTCGCGCTAAGTTCTTCTATTGAAAACGGCTTTACGAGATAATCATCAGCGCCGCTATCAAGCGCTCGTACTTTGTCTTCGGTATCCTGACGAGCGGTAAGCACCAGAATAGGTATTTTAATTCCAAGCCTTCGTACTTCAATACACACGTCAAAACCATCTTTTTCAGGAAGCATGAGGTCTAATACGATCACTTCATATATCGTACGGTATAAACTAATTCGTGTTACTGCCTTAAGGCCATCGGTCACAAGGTCAACCGCGAACCCTTTATTTTCAAGACCTTTCTTGAGACGGGCTGCTAATTTTTCGTCATCCTCAACAATTAAAATTCTCATAGGTGTGGTACTTATTGACTGTTGTTAATAGAGAACGTTCTTCGATCAAAAATTACGCATCTAAGTTTTAAAGAATTTTTGAGGTGCGATTGAGACCACATTCGCAAAAGATTTTTTTTAAAATTTAAATGCATTTTTAGTGCTGCACTTTTTACTTCCTTTATTGCTTATTTTTACTAGCACACAGTATCTCAAATAGGTGATGAGAAAAAGATGAAGAAACTTCATCTTTTTAATGATACCATGGTTATCTTTTTTTCATACGCACTTCATTATTTAGAGAATTATTTTAAATATAGCCTAGAAACAAAGGATATTATTCTGTTTATATGAATCCCATGGTATTCAAGATGTAGGCGTATTTATGAAGGGTCGTCATGTTTTCTCATGTTTTATTTTCTTCTTCCTCATGGATAGTAGCGCGTATATTTTCCCTTGATCGCGTTTTCTACAAAAACGTACTTCAACACTTCTTCATGGTCATTAGTATAACATCATGAATTGAAGATGATTTTTGTCTCTATCACTCTTTAATATATTTATTTTTTAATACAGATACATTTACGAATGTAATACCCATATGAAAAAGAAGAGCCATTCACAAGCAAAAAGAACCCCCAAAAAAGTTTCCAAAGAAACAGTCGCTGTTGTAGGTCTTGGATATGTTGGATTACCCCTTGCGCTTTTATGCGCACGAAAGGGATATCGTGTTATCGGCATTGATCATGATGCTCATAAAATCGAATTGCTTCATAAAAAAACATCACCGTTTATTGACGAAGGAATCACCAGGGAGCTTAAAAAGACTACTATGAAGTTTGACACCGAATCCGCACGAGTAGCAGAAGCAACGATCATTGTGATATGTGTTCCAACGCCGGTGTATGAAGATTACATGCCGAATCTTGAACCGCTCACGAGTGCTGGAAGAAGCATCGCCCCACACATGAAACGCGGGACGTTGGTCATCATTGAATCAACGGTCAATCCTGGTGTTTCCGAAGATATTATCATGCCTATTCTTGAAGAAGGGTCTGGATTTGCTTGTGGGGTTGAGTTTGAAATTTCACATTGTCCGGAGCGGATTAACCCCGGAGATACTGTGTGGAATGTGGAGTCAATTCCCCGTGTTGTTGGTAGTTCCACTGAACGTGGGCTTGCGCAGACCGTAAGATTTTATGAATCAATTTTGAGTGCTCGCGTCAAACCAATGGGTTCACTTAAAGAAGCGGAGGCGGTAAAAGTAGTAGAAAATTCTTTTCGTGACGTAAATATTGCATTTGTAAACGAACTTGCGATGTCATTTAGAAAAATGGGCATCGATGTCATGAACGTCATTAATGGTGCTGCAACAAAACCGTTTTCATTTATGCCACATTTTCCGGGATGCGGGGTTGGTGGCCACTGTATTCCCGTTGATCCGTACTATCTTATCAATTGTGGAAAAGAAAACGGCTTCAATCATCAGTTTTTATCAATGGCGCGCCGTATCAATAACCATATGCCGATGTTTACCGTAGAAATCACCGAAGAAGCTCTTCGTGCCAAAGGATTTGTGATCCGCGGTTCAAAGGTCGCAGTACTGGGTATGTCGTACAAACCAGGTGTTGATGATGTCCGAGAAAGTCCCTCACACAAAATTATTGAAGCGCTTAAGGCAAAAGGTGCTCATCCCGTGTCGTATGATCCGTATGCCATTAGATCTTCCGATGTAAAAAATTTGAATGAAGCACTTTCGGGGGCAACGGCGGTTATCGTGGCAACTGCTCACAAAGAGTTTGTGCAAGAACTTAGTCCGCGCCGTCTCGAGGAGCACGGTGTTTCGGTTATTGTCGATGGCAGAAATTGTCTCAGTAAAGAAAAATTTCTCATGTCAAACGTTCTCTATGCCGGTATTGGAAGGTGAGTGTATTTCTTTTGCAATTACACGGTTCACGTTTTGCATATACCACATAGGGTATAAAAATAACAACGGATCATTGACTGGATTATTTGAGATTTAAAGACAAAATAAAAAACTAATTATTAATATAAATTTTGATCATTATGAAAGTAGCATCAATCACGCAAGAAAACATAGAATCGCAGAGCATTCCTCCCAACGAGGCTATCTTTCAAAAGATTCACACGCCCGGCAAGATAACAAAGAAACGCGACATACATATATGGGCAATATTCTTTTTCCTGATTTATGTGGTTATTTTGATCAAATTTGTCACCATTAAACAGTTGGATAACAACATCTTATTTGCCGGCTATAGTATTGCAGTGTCGCTCTATATCATATCGCGTTTTGCTCTGGCGTATTTTTACAACCCCAAACCGCTTGATTTTGAAGGTGTTGACGAATATGAGCCGACTATCTCATTTGGTGTGCCCGCTAAAAACGAAGGAGAGAATATCAAAGAAACAATCCTTCGTATTGCCGCTTCGGATTATCCCAAAAATAAATTCGATATCATCGCGGTCAATGACGGTTCAACCGACAATACACTCCTAGAAATGTATGCGGCAAAAGAAGAGGCTCGGACAATGGGGATTCATGTAGAGGTTATTGATTGGCAAGACAATCGTGGAAAACGTGAAGGAATGGCCGAGTGTGTCAAACGTTCATCAAAAGAACTTATTTTCTTTATCGATTCTGATAGTTTTGTTGAGCCCGATGCGGCCAGAAAAGTAGTTAAGTATTTCAGTCATCCTAAGATTGGCGCTGTTGCTGGACATGCGTATGTTGCTAATGCAGAAACAAATATACTCACCAAGATGCAGGCAGTTCGCTACTATGTTGCATTTAAGGCGTACAAAGCAGCAGAAGCACTTTTTGGTGCGGTAACATGCTGTTCTGGATGCTGTTCGGCATATCGTCGGTCATATCTTTTACCCTTTCTCAATGCATGGGAAAACCAACGTTTTCTTGGTGTGAAATGCACCTATGGCGATGATCGGAGTCTCACCAACTATATGCTTTATTACGGGTATGATGCAATTTTTGCTCCTGATGTTATCGCACACACATTTGTTCCTGATACATTTGGGGTCTTTATGCGACAGCAGTTACGCTGGAAAAAATCATGGACTCGCGAAAGCCTTGTCGCGGGGACTTTTATGTGGCGTAAAAATATTATTATGAGTATTTCATTTTATCTCGGTGTTATTTTGCCACTTCTCGCTCCTATTATTGTTGCGCGGGCTTTTATTTGGTATCCGATCATGAGAGATCGATTACCTATATATTATGTGCTCGGGCTTGTTCTCATGGCCGTTATTTACGGGCTTTATTACTACGTTTATACCAAAGATCGAAAGTGGATTTATGGTGTTGCATTTGCGACATTCTATACGCTCGTGATGATTTGGCAGTTACCATACGCCATTTTAAAAATTCGCGATGCAAAATGGGGAACACGGTAAGATCCCAAAGCGCTTCGCATGAGTATTTTTACTTACTAAATCATCATTGCCAACACCATGTATTTCACACACAAAAAGATATTTAATAAAAAGCTTACTATATTTGCCATGGTCTGCTTGGTGTATGGCATTGCTGTTTTTGGTTTTCAGGCTTATACATATTCAGCGCCATACTACAAAGCGTATTATTTTAAATCACATATGTTTGTGTTTGCGCAAACTCTTGAAAACACGGCTTCCGTGGTCGGTTCTGTTTTTGAGACACACGGAGCATCCTCTATGTCTGAATCGGGAACACGTTCAAGTGATTTTGCCGAATCAGTACCCGTACTTATGTATCACGGAATTTTAAACACGACGGATGGTTCCAACATTGATCTCGACACATTTATTGACCAGATGACTACACTTAAGAATGCTGGTTATCAAACAGTCACAATCGATGATTTTTATTCATTTTTAAAAGGAGAGAAAAAACTTCCCAATAAGTCATTTCTTCTTACGTTTGACGATGGACGAAAGGACACATACTATCCCGTTGACCCGATTCTCCGAGCGCTTCATTTCAATGCCGTCATGTTTGCTATCGAAAAATTCTCATTACTCGACGCCAATAATTATTATTTGACAAAAAGTGAGCTCCAAGCAATGGAGAAAAGCGGAAGGTGGGAAATAGAATCACATACGCGTACCCATCGTAACCTTGAAACAGTTCCACAAAGTGAACTTGGAAACGAGATTGTCGGATCCAAGGAAGGTCTTGAGGGACTCTTAGGAAAGTCAATCATCGCCTTTGCTTTTCCCTTTGGGGAACTAGGACAAGAATCAACTAATATATCACAGCGATCAGTCATGAGTATTGCTGAAAAAGCATACGCCATGTCGTTCTTTCAGTTTTTTACCACTAAACGTTTTACGCAAAACTATCCGGTTCCGTCTCAAAACGGACATTATCTCGTAAAGCGTATTAGTGTCTTACCAGAATGGTCTGGTAAAAATCTTCTTTCCACAATACATCAAGGTGAAGCAAAGCCTATCCCGTTTAATCCAAAATTAACCAATGATGACGGGTGGATTAACACTCTGTGGGGTGAAATGGCATTTGAGAACAGTCATCTCATGGTGCGGGCGAATCCGGGGGGTACGGGAAGTGTAATTATTCTTGACGGTTCACACGAGTGGAAGGATTATCAATTTAGTACCAATCTTCTTTGGCATGGCGGTAGCAATCTGTATCTTTGGGCGCGATATCAAGACGATGAAAATTATGCTGCATGCAATTTTGGAAATGACCTTGTCCACGTTGAAGAGACGGTGGGGGGAGTAACGAATGTTATAAAAGGGAATGAGGTCACTAATGAAAATCTTCTGAAGCAAAATAGTTTTATTGCATCAATTCGTGTGTATGGGAGAACCGTGGAATGTCTTATTAATGGACATGTTCTTGCAAAAACCGAATTCCTAGATGAGCACCTTTCTCGTGGTGGAATTGGGATTAAAGTATGGGATCACGTGAATGGAACAAGCGCATTAGAGGTTACCCGTGTGCTCGTTGAGTCCATTGCTTTTTCTAGCACAAGTACAGTCAAAACAACATCGAGAGCGATCGAGAAGTAATAAGCATATTTTTTATAAACGTTATGAATAGCCTTAGACATAGAACATCAATCATTACAGGAAGTTTTTTGATCCTTAGTGTGTTTATTACATATGTGGTTGTACAAACTATCACTAATAATAAAAATATAACCCTTGCCGATAGTACATCATCAACATGCCAATCATTCCCCTTAGAACTTTCTCTTGAAGAAGCGGAGAGTATGAATGCGAGCAGTGATGTATGCTGGTGGGTTGATTCAGGCGCGTCGTTTTCGGTACATAACGGAATTGGGCAAACGCACATGGGTCCGATCTATCACGGTTCTCGGTGGAGACAGTTATATGCCTTGTCTGATCCTATTGATACCGAAAATGGGTCATATCCGCAAAACATTTTCAGGCTCATCAATAAGGTTCCACGCCAAGACTTTTATGGAGAATTTTATTTCAACATCAAATCATATCAGACAAGTAAATCCCCTGAGCGAAATGGATCAAATGGAGTCTTATTTCTCGGGCGTTATGTAAATGCAGATAATTTGTATTATGCGGGCGTGCGTGTTGATGGAACGGCGGTCATAAAACGAAAACTTAATGGACTATATGAAACGCTCGGGACGGTAACGCTTGATAATGGGACGGATTACGATCGCACAAAGAATCCAAACGTATTGCCTATAGGTGAGTGGATCGGTCTCTCGATGAATATTAAAAACGAGACTGATGCAAGGGTGATGATCCAATTGGGTATTTATCGTCATAATACATGGCAGACGGTACTTACCGTGATCGATGATCCAAGTCGACTTCCGAACGGTGTGATGCTCACACACGCGGGGAATATCGGTATCCGCACCGATTTTATGGACGTAGAGTTTAAAAATTACAAGATAACCACCCTATAATTATGGCAAAAACAGAACAATACAGAAAGATAATCTCTTTGGTTATATTCACACTTGGTGGAGCATTCTTGTTTGCACTTCCTGTCCACGCGCAAACTGTTGGGCCAAACTTAATTGGGAATCCATCGTTTAAATCTTCTCCCATATCTCCGACCGGATGGAGTAAGGGTGGATATGGAAACAATACGCGCGTGTTTTCATATCCTGTCACCGGATACGATGATGCGTATGCGGCAAAAGTAAGCATTACCACTTACACGGGGGGAGATGCTAAATGGTTTTTTGGTGATGTGGCGGTTCAAAGCGGGCACACATATCAATTTTCTGATTATTTCCAGTCAAATGTTCCCAGTATTATTACTGCTCGGTACGCACTTTCAGGAGGCGGTTATATGTATAAAGACATTTTATTATTAAGTCCAAATTCGGCGTATCAAAATGCAACCATTAAATTTATTGTTCCTCAAAACGCTGTTTCGCTGACCATCTTTCATCTCATCAATCAAGTGGGGGTGCTCACGACGGACGATTATTCATTGAATGAAATAACTCCTCCTCTGCCAACAGGACCGCCCAATTTGATATTGAATCCCGATCTTGAAAGTAGTGATGTACCAAATAAGCCTGCCTATTGGAACAGTGGTTCGTGGGGAAGCAGTACGCGCACTTTCACCTATCCTGTTCCCGGAGTTTCGGGGAGTCGCGCGGCACAGGTAGCGATCACAAACTACACCAGTGGAGATGCTAAGTGGTATTTTACCCCGCGTGCGCTTTCACCGGGAGTGTATGTATATTCTGATCAATATATTTCAACGGCAACCAGTAAGCTTACTGTCCAATATCAGTATACCGATGGAACTTTTTTCTACGTAGATTTAAAAATACTTCCTCCAACCAACGTGTTTACCGCCGCATCCGCTCAATTAAGTGTCCCTGCAAATGTGAGCACGGTTACCGTTTTTCATTTGATCGCGGAGGTTGGTACACTGACCATTGATAATACGTCACTTCAGTTACTGTCGACCCCGAAGGGAATTTTCACCACAGGTGCAGTGTCTTTGACATTTGACGACGGCACGCTCTCTCAATACGAGAACGCGATTCCAAAACTGAATAGCTCCGGACTTAAGGGGGTGTTCTATATTGTGAGTCAAAGACTTTCTAATTATGGATATCCCGGATTTATGAGTATTGCTCAAGTAATTGATATATACAACAACGGACATGAGATCGGTGCGCATACACGAACGCATGCGCACCTGCCAAGCCTAACATTAGCGCAACAACAAAGTGAGATACAGGGTTCACGCCAGGATCTTCTTGCGTTCAATGTGGGTCCCATACTTTCATTTGCATATCCGTACGGTGAACATAATGATGCAGTCGTTGGGATTGTTAAAAATGCCGGACTTGCTAATGCACGGGGAACCGGCAAATATTATGCACAACAAACAGAAAATCCCTTTACGCTTCCACGAATGGGCGTTGAAGTAAATACTACTGTAGCAGATGTCAAAACATGGATCGATACCGCTCTTGCAAATAAAGAATGGCTTATCTTGGGATTTCATCAAATTGATACGAGTGGGGAGCAATACAGTACAACCCCGGACACGTTTAATCAAATTATTGATTATTTAATCCAAAAAAACGCACCCGTAATCACCATAGAACAAGGGGTAAAAGATTTACTCTAGTAGATATTTTTATATACTCTTAAAAACACTACAGTGCTTATTACTGCGCGATGTTTTTGCAATTTTCTGTATTAGGCAGGTTGGTCTCATTTTAATCTGTGGACAACTTACAAGTAACTTCATCTTTTCTTTATGAAAATGTAGTTAAGGTTTCAAAGTTATTTTGCCCATGTTCATGAAGATGTGTATTGTGCATGAAAATGCATGATTTTTTTCTTGCGACCAAAAATTAATACTGATACACTTTTTTTGTTCTCATGCACTGTCGATGTGGGAATATTATCAAAACGCTCAGTATAGCTCAAATAAAACTACGCGAAATTTCTACGATATTAGTTGAGCCTGGACGAGACCATAAAAAAAAGAAATGAACAATAATTATTATCCAGGCGTAACGCATGCATCGGATAGATTAACAAAAAACAAACCATATACTACATCAAGCATCACCACTTCTTCTATAGCGGCGGAGACAGAAATAACCACGCGAATGCGTAACATGGTACTTTGGGCAGTGTTTCTTGCCGGCATCACAGCACTTTTTCTTGGTGGGATACCAAAAATATCTTTTGCTGTGATGAGTAAGTCGGTCACGCTACCATTTTCATATGATTTTCATGTGGATGGAACGCTTAATGAAACTACAGATCAGATATCGAGCTCTAGTCCATATTGGTGGGTTGCATCCGGCGGCAGTCTCATTATTTCAAGCGGAACTGGAAAAACAACTTCAGGTAATCTTCCGGCAAGTAATCCAATGAATAAGCTCTATGCGATGAAAAATCCCGTGGCAACCGACCTTGGTATTCACCCGCAAAATGTTTTCCAAATGTTTCTGCGCCAGCAGGAACTCAACCCCTCCGTCCAGGTCTACGTAAAAGAAAATAAGGATAATCTTTCTAACACACAGAACCGCCATCCATGGAACGGTGTATCGCTCCTCGCGCGCTATGTTAATGACAACACGTATTATTACGCCGGTATTCGTTCTGATGGGGGAGTTGTCATAAAGAAAAAAGTGAATGGCGTGTATCAGACGCTCGCATATAAAAAAATATTTAGCGGCACCTATGATGCAACTAAAAATCCTAACCTTATTCCTAAAGGCACATGGATTGGGTTACGCATGGATGTATCAACCAGCGCCGCGGGCAACCCAAAGCTCTCACTGTACGTTGACCAAGGAAACGCCGGCGTATGGCAATTGGCAACAGAAGCAATCGATGACCCGAGTATATACGGAGCTCCGATCACGGCGACCGGGCTTGTGGGTATCCAAAGTGATTTTGCAGATACAGAGTTTGATAATTTCAAACTCACAACAACCACACTTGTGTTGGGAATAAGTGCCCAATTACCTGCAGTGCCTACGATTGCAACCACAACCACACCAACTACCTCGCCAGTCATTTCTACAAGCAATACTCGAGTACTCTTTGCTGATGCATTCAGTCAATATGCAGACAGACTACTCACGAATGAATACGCTTACTGGAATCCGACAAATGCATCAAGTGTAAAATCAAGTGTTTGGGAAATGACGAGCGGTTCACTCTTTGCCCAAGGGGGAGCTGGTTGGACTGGTGTACCTAACACGGTCGCTCCAAACGCTCTCTCGACTAGTGGGAATAATTCCGCGGTCTTTCGACTTACTACAAAGCGGGCGGATTTCGGAAATACTGTGGTTGAATTCGATCTGTTGAACCAGGGGCTCGTATCAACGGGGAACACGCCGGCGGTTGATTGGGATGGCGTACACGTGTTTTTGCGCTACCAGAGTGAGGAAAGTCTGTATTATGCATCGGTAAATCGGCGCGACAATACGGTTGCAATTAAGAAGAAAGTACCGGGCGGAACATCTAACGGCGGAACATATTACAATTTGAGTACATTCAATGCGCACCCGGTGTCGTATGGAACATGGCAACATGTGAAAGCGACTGTAAAAAACAACACGGACGGATCGGTCACCATTGAATTATTCGAAAATGGCAAGCTCCTTGCGCGCGCGATCGATAATGGCTCGATCGGCGGCGCCCCCATTAGGAATCCGGGCAAGGTCGGTATCCGTGGCGATAATGCGAATATCAAGTT
Organism: bacterium; assembly: GCA_030648955.1. Lineage (NCBI taxonomy): Bacteria > bacterium. The sequence continues at coordinate 36,847 of JAUSHB010000011.1, read as the reverse complement.
CAAGAACTTCACGGTTACGGCACTATAAAGATAAGGAACTATCGATTCATGTACGTTCCGCAAAAACAACATCATGCATGATGTTGTTTTTGCGGAGTGGTTTGGAGTAGACTGCTACGTATATCTACTCTTATGGATATATTTTAGCAACACCCCCTATGTCCACTTATATCGGCTTGAATAATGTGCTTCGATTTCATCGGCCTCTCGTGATGTGATTTCAAATAGATCAAATGGATAAAACTCATTCCCCGACTGGTTCACTGGAGCTTTGTTTCCTCCATATTCTTTGCCATTACTATGTGTTGGTTGTTTATATTGCATAATAGTTATCGTTAGTTTTAAATAAATAAGGGCTCATAATTTAAAGGATTTCCAACAGTGTGTTTATGTATTTATTTTTTATATTGATTACTACTGATAACATATTCGACCTTTCGACCCACTGACATACACGCTCACGCTTATACAGCTGGTGTTATACAATGTTTGCCCAGGATAACAATTCCATGGTGAAAAAATTATTAAGATATTGAATATATAACCTCATAAGTATATTTATTAAGAAATTCAAGACGCTACACCCTGTTTTAGTGCGCGATTGAGCACAATATCATACATATCTCGGTGAATAATCCACGGATTTAAACAAAAAACATGCCGTTTCTTTCTCTTTTAAAAGCCGTGAAAATCACTCTTTTTTAGATTTCACAAAATCTTCATCTAGTATTCATGGCAAATTAGGTATACTATTCACTATATTATGAAAACAGAAAAGGATAGAAGAATACCTGATCCCCTTAATGACCCTAATGATGGACATATTCTTAGTCGAGCAATCATAGACACGATTCATGAGCCATTGATCATCCTTGATAAAGACTTGCAAGTAATTACCGCTAGTCGCTCATTCTATGATACCTATGGGGGAGATCATGAAAAAACATACTGTCAATTGTTTTATAAAATCAACAATGGCCAGTGGGATATTCCTAAATTCAAAGAGCTTTTAGAAAAAATCATCCCCGAACATGCGATAATCGAAGAATATGAGATTGAACATAATTTTCCAACCCTTGGCACGCGTACCTTATCAATAAATGCCCGCGAAGTACACTACCAAAACAGACGGAAGAAGATTCTCATTTCAATTTTTGATATAACCAGACAGCGAATCATCGAATCCGAGAAAGAAAAACTTATCATCCAAAAAGATCTCCTCCTTAAAGAAATGCGCCATCGTGTCGCCAACAGTCTTCAGTTAATTGCGAGCATCCTTCTGATTAAGGCAGGAATCGTGGAATCCGAAGAAACACGGCTACACTTACAAGATGCCCACGAACGTATTATGTCGATTGCAACGGTTCAGCATCAGCTTGATCCAACAGATTTTGGGGCGGAAATACCTGTCGCCGCATATTTAGAAGCTCTGTGTGGAAGTCTTGCGCGATCTATGATCGGCGGGCGGAAACCGATATCACTAGAAGTAAGAGCTACACCGGGTACGGTGACATCAGAAGTAGCGATAAGCCTTGGTCTTGTTACCACAGAACTTGTCATCAATGCAATAAAACATGCTTTCCCCAATAATCGCATGGGTAAGATTCTTGTTATGTACGAGGCGCTGGAATCGATGTGGACCCTTAGTGTTACCGACAACGGTATTGGGCAACCCAAAAATAAGACGAGCGACCAAAATGGATTGGGCACAAGTATTATCACCGCATTGGCCGACCAGCGGCACAACTACATCATTTACTTATGCTGGCACATCAACTAAGGTTTAATTTGACCCACGACGAATAGTTACTATAATAGTAAGATATGAGCATCAGTAGAAACCTCATCGCTCTTATTGTTCTTATCGCCACACTTACTCTTGTTGCGTATGTACTTTCCCCGCGCTCGGCGTCATTGCCTACTCCAACAGAACATGCCACCTCGACAGCTGGAAATCCGATTCCAGAAGTGCCAGACGCACCCACAGAACCATCCGAAGTCACTATCACCGCAAAGGAGAACAAACCTGCAAGCGGAATTGGGGTTACCATTGCGCCCATTGAGGTGCTAGAGGATAGTAGATGTCCTGTTGGCGAGAATATCCGATGCATCCAGGCAGGAACGGTGCGTGTACGAACAAAGGTCACCAACATAAATGGAGAACGAATTTTAGTCTTTACCATTGGCATGCCCGTTGCTTCTAAAACAGAAACCATAGAACTCATAGAAGTTTTGCCCGCTGCACGCGCAGAAGTGCCTATTCTCCCAAATGAATATCGTTTTGTCTTTAAGGTTGTCAAGCAATAAGAAAGTAGGGACGGTGGCGTATCGCACAATGAAATCAAGAACCATCAAGAAAATATTTAGAGCAAAGCCAGCACTCGAAGGAGCGGGGGTGCATTTGAGGCGTGGATTTGGGTATCATGAAGTGCCGACATTTGACCCCTTTCTTTTATTTGATGATTTCAGTTCTTCTAACGCAACCGATTATATGCCTGGGTTTCCTTGGCACCCACATCGTGGGATAGAAACAGTTACCTACATTCTCTCGGGAGAAGTGGAACATCAGGACAGTATGGGCAACAAAGGAAGTATTAAAAAAGGCGATGTGCAGTGGATGACCGCGGGAAGCGGGATCATTCATCAGGAAATGCCACGGGAACACAAGGGGGGAATCAAGGGGTTTCAGTTGTGGGTGAATCTTCCGCAAGAGCACAAAATGATGGCGCCTCGGTATCAAGAAATAGTAGGGAAAACTATTCCCTTGGTGGAAAGAGGTGGCATAACAGTAAAAGTGATAGCGGGAGAATATCAGGGAACGACCGGACCCGTGTCAGACTTGATGGTAAATCCGACATATCTAGATGTGTCGCTTCCCAGGGGTGAAAAATTTTCTTATCATGTGCCGGAAGATTATACAGCGCTTTTATATATTATCGAGGGGGACATTTCTATTGGTGATAAATCAGCAGAGGCCGTACCCGCAGGAAATATTATTTTAACCGAAAGCGGTGAAAATATTTTCTGTACAGCAAAAACTGTTGATTCACAATTTCTTCTTATCGCAGGAAAGCCCATCGGGGAATCAGTCGCATGGTACGGCCCGATTGTTATGAATACAGAAGATGAGATTAAGTTGGCACTCGAAGAATATCAGAATGGAACGTTTGTGAAAACATAAAATACGCGAGGTGCAATATTTCGTCTTTACAGCATAGGGACAGTTCTCATTAGAAAAAAATAACCAAAATAAAAAGGGCAGGAGATTAAAATTTCCCCTGCCCTGGCTTATAATAAGCCAATGTTATTTCTTCTGCTCCACGCGCTCTTGCCGTTCAATTGCCGCAATACCGTCACTTTGCCCATGGCGTGCACGAACGCAGTCCTTTTTTCTTTGCGTTTTTCCGGGTCGCATCACGCCTTCTTTTTTCGCCAGATTTTTTAAAAAATCTGCCTGGCGAGTATAAATATCCACGAGCTTAACAGCGAATTCCTCGGGAAGTTCTTTTGGGAAAGCATTTTTGAGTGCGGTATGCACGTCATCAAGCACCCCCCATCCTCTCCACGATGTAAAACCGAGTATTCGTTTGGCGATCCAAACCCGATCTTGCTCCTCGCGAGCCTTTGCGAGATCGTTTATAAGCTGACGAATCTCACCCTCGATGATCTTGGTTGCCTCACGAGGCTGCTTAGCAGCAAACATGGTGCTAGCCGCTAACTCGCTTTGATTGGCGCGCAATTTTCTTGTCCCACGGATGAATGCGAGGTTTTCAGCCACGAATCTTGCTGCCACTCGAGCATCATCCATTTCTTTTCGTGCGTGATCTCGTTCTTGCCGTGCGTTGTTCAGTTGATCACTTTTCTTTATTCCGAACCGAGCAGCTGTTACTGCGCTCATGGTATATTCTCCTTAACCTGTTAGGTCGAAAAACAGCATTGATTTTTTACATAGTCTATTGAAAATAACAACTTGATTCCGATATTAACGATAGCACAACCATAGGGTTTGTCAAATATAATCGCTTATCCGAGGTAGTACAACGTAGAACCCATCGCAAGAAACATTGCAATATAGTACCCTGCGTTTACGAAGAAAAGTTTTTGTGCCTGCATGCTCCAAAAGGGTTTATCAACAGTATAAAGCATATCCGAGAACTTGGTTGTAACAATAAAACCAAATGCAAGAAGTATGCTAATCTGGAGGATCTCAAGGAGAGTTAACGCACCAGTAAGTGTGATGAATACAGCTAGAACAAATGCAATGGTAGTCGTAACCATAAAGGTATACACCATAAGACTAAACATGTATTTTTTTGTTTTATGTTTTTGGGGTTTACTAAAATCTTCCGGTGTCTTACCCTGTCCCTCAAGCCACGGTTTCATAAAAAGAATGGGGGAGTACCAAGCCATGCCAATCACATAACCAACAATCGCCGCAACAAATATTCCTACGGGGTTTAGTATTTCAAACATGCAATAATTATATCACGTGATATAATGTAAGCGAGTAACATTGTGCATAACTGAAATCGAGTGCCATCAATTTATATACAAAGAGTATACGTGTAGTTAAATAAAATAAAATGAAAGGCTATATCACTAATATAGAACAAGCCACCCAAGACAACACCGACTATCGGCGTGTTTTATATACATCAAAAAATAGTCAGCTCGTGTTGATGTGCATCATGCCAGGTGATGAGATTGGCGAAGAAGTTCATCATCTCGATCAGTTTATTCGATTCGAAGAAGGGGAGGCAAAGGTTGTGCTTGATGGTGTAGAACATTCAGTAAAAGAGGACTACGCAGTGGTAATACCGCAAGGAACAGTGCATAATGTCGTCAATAGTGGAAATATTCCCCTTAAACTTTATTCTATATATTCACCACCGGAACATAAAGACGGAACAATTCACACAACGAAGGCATCCGAACAAGAAGAACATTTTGATGGAATAGCAACTGAATAAATATAATGGTATGAATTTTTCAACTAAAACAATATATATTTTTGTAATTATCACAGGACTCCTGCTTATTGTCGGTATCGGGGTTTATTATTCCAAGCAACCAAGTATTCCTGGAAAATTTGATACATTTGCTCAATGTTTGCAAGAGAAAGGTGCGGTATTTTATGGTGCATTTTGGTGCCCGCATTGTCAAAATCAAAAAGCGATGTTTGGCAAATCAGTGAAATTTTTGCCCTATGTGGAATGTTCGACTCCCGATGGCCAAAGCCAGCTTGAGGTTTGCAATGAAAAAGAAATTAAAAGTTACCCCACATGGATTTTTGCTGACGAAAGTAGACTTGATGGTGAAATTCCCCTCGAAAAACTTGCTGAAAAAACGGGGTGTGTTCTGCCTCAATGATACATAGCACCACATGACCGCGCTTGCGCAACAATTGAATTTTCTTCTCGCCATCGGAACAATTGCGATTCAGGTCGCTACCGTCGTTCTTGTGGCACTCTTACTTCTTGAACGTTACAGACAAAAAACATTTCGAGTTTTGACGCTTGTCGGTGCCTATGGCATTCAGTCGGTTTTTTTTATATCACTCGTTTCAGTTGGGATCAGTCTTTTTTATTCTGAAATCCTCGGTTTCGTTCCGTGCGGGTTGTGCTGGTTTCAAAGAATATTTCTGTATCCGCAAGTGATTCTTGCAGGAATGGCGTGGTATAAAAAAGACAACAAAATTGCCGATTATTTAATTGCCCTTTCGGGAACAGGTGCGCTCGTTGCGCTTTATCAACATTATTTGCAAATGGGTGGGAGTGCATTTGTTCCATGCCCTGCATCTGGTGCCGACTGCGCTCAAAGATTTCTTTTTGAATTCGGATATATTACATTTCCCTTGATGTCATTTACGATATTTGTTCTCATTATGGCGTTGATGGCAGTTATGAAGACACGGAACTAAATTAAAAAGTTAATCACACCCCCGCTTTTCACAGGTAGTTAATTTAGGATATAATAAAAATTGAAAGTACGTGCGGAAACTTGCAAGTTATATTATTAATTATCCTTATTCATATATGGAACCAGTAAATCAAATACCCCCTCAAACACCCCAGTTACCAGAAGAAGGGAATAGCATGAAGTGGATAGTAGCTATCGGCGTAGGTGTTGTTCTGGTAGCTATCCTTGGGTGGATGTTCATGCAGAAAGAAACACCAACCCCAACCCCACAAAAAACTGCACCAGTTGTGGAAATACAAGTTCCTGTAACATCTGATACGCCACCAACCACAGGAAATATAGACGACATTATAAGCTCTCTTGAAAATGCAGAAGCCGCAGAAGCGCTTGTTGCAAACGCGGGAGATAATGATATTTCACTCGTCACATCGGATGCCGATGCGGTAAGCGGGATGAATACACTTTACAATGACAATGAATTTTAAATTACACGTTCGTACAGGAGTTGCAATAGCACTTCTTTCTGCCCTCTTGTTCCCCGCCGCGGTTTTTGCGCAAGGAACAACGACTCCACGAGGCACAAATGTATGCGCGCGCATTGATGAGTTTTCTCTAAAAATGACGGAACGTCTTGCGAATCAAGAGACTATGTATCAAACACGCGTAGCTGATCGAACGACAAAACTCTTGGGACGTCGTCTCGAACGAGAACAGCAACTTGTTGAACATCGTACGAAGTGGGACACGAATCGTGATGCAAGTCTTGCAAAACTTGATACGCGCGCAATGACTGATGCACAAAAAACGGCGGTCGCAGCATTTAAAACTGCAGTTACAAACGCGATATCTCTCCGACGCACAGTGGTGGACAACGCAGTAAGCGCTTTCAAAACCGGGCTTGATCAGGCGATTGCAAGCAGAAAATCAGGAATGGATACTGCGACCGCAACATTTAAATCTTCTGTTACGACGGCTCTTGAAAAAGCAACATCAAATTGTGCTTCCGGTGTAACTGCAAAAATTTTGCGCGATACGCTCGCAGCAGATCTCAAGGCGGCACGCAACAAACTTCAAGGTGATATAAAGACGGCGGAAAAAGTGAGTACAACTCTTGAAACACTTCGCATGACACGCAAGACGGCTGTTGAAAAAGCTCACGCAGACTTTAAGGTGACTATCGAGAAATTGAAAGCGGACCTAAAGATTGTGTTTGGACAAGCTACAACAACACCACAATAACAAATATTATTATAGTTAAAAAACCACCGAGATTTATTTCGGTGGTTTTTTGATTGACAAAGAAACTTTTCTTATTTATTGTATATCATATATACAAAAACTTGATGTTCGACTAAAGATATGAACGTATGAATTTTTCTGCTATAAAAAAAATACTCGCACCCTTACTATTAACAGCCTTTCTGTTTATTGGGCTTTTTGGGTTATCCCATATTGCTATGAGTATGAATAATCTTGGACAAGATATGGGGTGTCTCTACATGGACATTGCTTCCTTGTGCACCATGAATCCATTCCAACATATCGCCGTATGGCAGAATGTATTTGTTGCCTCATTTCCCAAAGAGATTTTTTCTTTAATTGCATTTACATTGCTCATTGTTCTTTTTGCTTTTACTTCATGGAGTTTCCGGCGTAGCAGTAAGACAGCACTTTTCGTTACGCGTGTCTGGCAGTTCATCTCTCGGGTGTTTGTCGTAAGGAGCCCATTGCAAGAAGCTTTTTCAAACGGCATTCTTCATCCGAAAATTTTCTAACAAAGATTACACTTTCTGTCTGTTTGCGTGTAACACCTATCTGTGTGCGGGCACGTACAGGCAGACCTGCCTATCACGTTGTATCTAGTAGAGGCAGGCGCGAGTATCTAATCGCGTATTTGTTTTACCATCGCCAAACATTTTCAGTATGAATTTGTTTGAGAACAAAATAGTATATGATTCGCATAATTAAAAACATTCTTCGACATCCCGCATATATAGCCATCTCTCTTGGAGTTGCATTTACTGCATTTGCGTTTGTCATGTGGCTTCCTAATATATCGTTTATCTCAAGTGTGTTTGAAAATATGAATGTTTCGTGGAGCGACAAAATAATATTCCTCTTTATACTCCTCGAATCCATTACAACGAACTTCACTGTTCTTGGTGCGTTCTCAACCGTGCTCATCGCCCTTTTATTCGGAATACAAATCGCGCTTACGGCATATCTACTGATAGAGCGGTCGTTTATTGTGGCAGGCAAAAGCACTGTCGCAAGTGCCACGGGAGTGGGTATGGGGCTTTTGGGTATTGGGTGCTCTGCGTGTGGCTCGCTTATCCTCACCGCGATTCTTCCCGCAATTGGCGTGTCTGGTGTTCTTGCACTTTTACCGCTTGGTGGTGCGGAATTCAGCCTTTTGGGAGTCCTTATGATTGCATTATCAGTATTTTTTACCGCGCGGTACATAATGCGTCCCGCGGTATGTAATCCAAAATCATGAAAAAATTAAATATTTCAGTTCTTATTATTCTTGGGGTCATTGCGTTACTTTTTGGGAGTTCTTGGTTTTCCCGCAGTCTCGGAGAAAAAACGGGAAACAGTATCGTATCGCGAAACGGTCTTCATCGCCACGCAACGCTTGCCATATATATTGATGAGGCAAAACAAAATCTTTCACCAGGTATCGGGCTTGGCGCTACGCACCAGCCGATGCATACCCATGATCCTGACAATGTGGTTCATATGGAAATGGAAGGAACGGTGAGGCAGAACGATCTTGCTCTTGGACAATTCTTGCGCATCTGGGGAAAATCCTTTGATAGCTTCGGAACGCTAGAACGCATGACGGTGAACGGCAAGGAGACAACCGCAGGAGAAAGCTACATCATGGAAAATGGAGATACCGTTGAATTGCGCTACCGTTCGAATGCAAATCCTGCCGTCCTTGGGACGAGCACCTCTTCCGCACGGCTTCAATGAACACACAGGAAAACGACGTGGATGCAATAGGGCGACACGATAGCCCGTAATATGCGTAATATAATTGCGTTACTTAATTAAAAAAATATTATGAAAAAAAATCAACTTGTTATGCTTGTAATCTTTGCAGTCGCAGTGGTTCTTATCATTCTCTTCGCGAATAGAACAGTACCTGTAAATTCAAAAAACAGCCCAAATATTCTTATTGATTCGGCAAATGGTGCAGGAGCACTTGTTGCCGTCGAGCCGTTTTACGACCTTGGCACTATCTCTATGTCGGCAGGCAAGGTCTCGCAGATATTCAAAATAATAAATAGCGGGGAATCTCCTGCGCAGGTCAAAAAAATATACACATCGTGCATGTGTACAACCGCGACTCTTACCACAAAGGAAGGCATGGCGGGACCATTTGGGATGCCGGGACACGAAGCAATTCCAACCATTTCCCAAACTATCGCTCCCAACGAAGAAGCAAGCATTGAAGCGATATTTGACCCTGCTGCACATGGACCACAAGGGGTCGGGAGAGTTCGACGGACCATCTATATCGAAACAGATGCCCAAAAAGATCCTCTAGAACTTACCTTTGAAGCAACCGTAACACCTTAAATTTAATCTTAACCTTTAAACATATGACGCAAAAAAATATAGTAATAACAATTGGCATTGTGGCGCTTTTGGTGCTACTCGCTGTTAATCTCCCCAAAAATCAAACTGCCCCAGCAGAACCTGTGGCGGGGAATGAAACAGTTCCCGCACGCGTACATGGACCGCACCTCACCCTTACTCCGGAAGAATATGATTTCGGGAAAATCCGCCAAAGTGGTGGCACGGTTTCAAAAACATTTGATGTATTCAATAATGGAAGCGAAGATGTTACCATCAATGAAGTTCTTGCCTCATGTAGTTGTACCACCGCAACGGTAGATAAAAAAATATTACGACCCGGGGAGGAGGGAACACTTACGATAGTATTCGATCCTAATTTTCACTACGAAGACGATGGAAAATTTTTTAGGACGGCTACCATCAAGTCAAATGCACACGGAAAAGCACCTGAAGCAAAAATCTTTGTCGAAGTGGACTACGATCTCGGTAAGGACGCATTAAAGTTTAAGGGAAATACGGATTAGTAAATTAATTACACCTTAAGTTATGTCTAAAACAATTATCCAAACAGTCACCAAGGGAATCGCAGCGGCAATCACAATGCTTGCCGTATTCTTTCTCGTGGTCACGTTTATTTCCGGCTGGGAATTCACCTTGAGCCAATTTTACGCGTATTGGTATTTCATTCTGGGTTTGGCAGTCGGATTCGGCATTCAGATCGGTCTTTACAGTTACCTCAAGCAAGCGGTGGCACATGGCAACGGGCCTAAGGCAGTCGTCGCTATCTCCGGAACAACTTCGACTGCAGCCATGATCTCTTGTTGCGCGCATTATCTTGCAAACATTCTTCCCGTGCTAGGTATCACTGGATTCGTAAGCATTATTGGCCAATACCAGACAGAACTTTTCTGGGTTGGTATCATCTTTAATGTTGGCGGAATTGCTTATATCGCGCAAAAAATTGTCGAGTTTAATCGTCACATGAAACAGATGCAAAAATCATAAATCATGCATGAGGTAAAAAGTTATACATTACGGTTGGTTAACAATTAATTTAATTCAAAAATATGAAACTATCAAAAGCAATGCATATTATAAGCGTTGTTGTGGGGTTAACTGGAGTTACTACATTTGCGGGCGCAATTTTAGGTGGGTCTGATAATCTTGTGTTTGGTATTACAAAAGTGGATGCACTGCTCTGCGCTGGAATTCTTATTCTTATTGCAATTTGGCTTGCGATTGGAACGATTCACCACATGATGCTTGAGAAACAGGGAGAAATTATTTAATTGTCATGGACCACTCACTACATGACCACACGAACCGGGAGTCAAGCACAAGAGATTCTCTCGGGGTTTCTTACGCCTGTCCGATGCATCCCAAAATTGTTTCTGACAAGCCAGGAATATGTTCGGCGTGTGGGATGAATCTGGTGCCAAGAATGCAAAAAATAAAAACAGTTAATGGCGATGGACACAATAAACACGAAGGGCATTCCACAAGTATCTTTAAGGTTAAGTTCTGGGTAAGTCTTATTTTGTCTATCCCAATTGTCGCTTATTCCGACATCGCGCAGAAACTTCTTAATTGGGAAGCTCCGCAGTTTTTTGGTTCGGAGTATCTACCGTTTATTCTCTCCTCAATCATTTTCTTTTATGGCGGATGGATATTTATCGCGTCCGCATATCGGGAACTCAAAGCGCACTTGCCGGGAATGATGACCTTGATTTCGCTTGCGATTACTACGGCGTATGTGTATAGCGTCGCCGTTGTGTTCATTGGGGAAGGCGAGACACTTTTTTGGGAGCTCGCGACGCTCATCACCATCATGCTTTTGGGACACTGGCTTGAGATGCGTGCCGTTTCGGGAGCGCGGGGTGCTCTTCAAGAACTATCAAAACTCTTGCCGGACCAAGCAGAGGTTGTGCGAGACGGGAAGGTGGAGACGATCGCACTCTCGGAATTGAGGAAGGGCGATCTGATGCTGGTAAAACCGGGCGGCAGAATTCCTGCGGATGGCGTCGTGAAAGATGGAGTCTCGGACGTGAACGAATCCATTGCGACCGGCGAATCAAAACCTGTGCCAAAAAAAGAAGGCGATGCGGTGATCGCTGGCACGACGCTTAGCGACGGTTCTCTCCAAGTGACGGTGACGAAGATTGGCGCCGAAACATTTTTGGCCGGCGTGATGCGCCTTGTCGCGGAGGCGCAAAGTTCAAAGTCACGGCTCCAGATGCTCTCCGACCGCGCGGCGTATTATCTCACCATCATCGCGGTGGTTACTGGTGGCATCACATTTGCAACGTGGCTTGCGCTCTCTGACGTCGCATTTGCCATTAATCGTATGGTCGCGGTGCTTGTCATTGCTTGCCCGCACGCGCTTGGGCTCGCAATACCGCTCGTTGCATCCATTTCAACAACGAAAGCAGCGCGGAATGGATTTCTCGTCAAACAACGCCTTGCACTTGAAGCCGCGCGCAACATCGATGTCGTTTTATTTGACAAAACAGGAACACTTACTCGCGGGGAGTTTGGGATTGACGCGCTTATCCCCGTGACGGAAGGGAATGAAGCCGAAATTCTGCAATACGCCGCCTCGGTGAATAGTCTCTCCGAGCATCCGCTTGCAAGGGCGATGGTGGAAGAAGCGAAAAAGAAAAACATCGCGCTTCTGTCGGTGAAGAATTTTGAAAGGATACCAGGGAAGGGTGCTCAAGCCCTAGTCAATGGCGTGGAAACAATCATCGGAAGTACGTCGCTTTCGGAGGAGCGCAACGCGGCGCTTCAGGGTAATATCAAAGAAAAAGTTCGCGTGCTAGAGAGCCAAGGTAAAACAATAAATGTTGTCATACGGGATGGCAAAGCGCTCGGCGCGATTGCGCTTGCTGATGTCATACGCGAGGAGTCACGCGAAGCGATCAACAGTCTTCGCGCGATGGGAATCAAGACTGCTATGATCACGGGTGATTCGGAAGACGTGGCAAAATGGGTTGCGGAAGAACTTGGCATCGACGAATATTTTGCTCGCGTACTTCCGGAGCAGAAGTCGGAGAAGGTGAAGCTTTTGCAGTCTCGTGGTTTGAAGGTGGCCATGGTTGGTGACGGCGTGAATGACGCACCGGCACTTACTCAAGCTGATGTCGGTATTGCCATTGGAGCAGGGACGAATGTGGCAATCGAATCGGCGGGAATTATTCTTGTGAGAAATGACCCCCGTGATATTCCAAAGATCATTCGGCTCTCAAAGATCACATACGCAAAAATGATTCAAAATCTTTTTTGGGCAACAGGGTATAATGTGATTGCAATTCCGCTTGCGGCTGGTGTTTTGGCATTTAAAGGTATACTCTTAGAGCCAGCGATTGCGGCGGTGTTCATGTCTTTGAGTACTGTTATTGTGGCTTTCAATGCAGTACTCTTACGAAGACAGCCCTTGTAATTACGGTAACCAAGGAGTACGATAGTATAAATAGCGTGAATAGTATGAAATATTGTATAGCACTCATAGTAATTCTAGGGATTATCGGAATAGGCATTTTCGGTTTTTTTGCAATGAAACACAGCGCAGATGGCGTAATGAGCAGTAATTGCCCAATTGCGTCGCTCCCTATTTCTGTTTGCTCTTCAGGCGCTTTGTCTGCGCTCTCGCATTCTCTTTCAATGTATCAGGCGTTTACTAATGGTATTGTTTCTTCGATTGTCACACAAGTATTGGCGGTTGTCTTTCTTCTGGTTGTATTGACGTATATATTAAGAATACACCTCACCCCGCAACTGTTTATCTTGTCTCGCAATTTTACCGCGAAACTGTACCGACCGCAGGCACTTACTCGCTGGTTGTCTCTTTTGGTAAATAGTCCATCTCTGAATTAAGGCGAAAGAATAACGGTCACAACCCGACAGTTTTTCTTTTGCCTTCTTAAGCCGCCTCAAGCGCGCTTTTTTGTTGTTTTTAGAAAATTAATTAACTACTGAAAAAATATGAATGATATTATTAAAAAAATTATTACTCGTCTATCGGGTGATAAAAAAATGGCAGGAATGGTATTCGCGGTTCTCGCACTCACTGTTTTTGGTACGGCGTTTGCCAGCAAGAATGTGTTTAATCAGCGCGCGATGCAGGCATCGGTCGCGTTAAGTATGGAAGATTCCGACGACTCATCCAAGATGCGTGGTGTTGCAACCGTAGGCGCTGAAATTGCAACAGGTACTGAATCGCCAGGAAGTTCGTGGTCCGGGGAGATTGTTTCACTTGGGAATATTCCCATACAACCACAGCGCGAGGGGACAATTGTTGAATGGAGGGTAAAAATCGGTCAGTGGGTAAACGAAGGTCAGACGCTCGGTAAACTTTCTCCGCCACCAGCAACACCAGAGCTCATATCTATGCTTGCAGACAAAGCAGAGCTCTTGGCTCGCGCCCGAGCGCAAGCAACAACTACAGAAATCTTTACTGAAAAAACAATAGAGCAACTCAAAACACTTTCGAGTTCTTTTGAAAAGGAGGCAAGCGGGGTGCAAATCAAAAATACCGTGAGTGCGCAAAAGCAAAACGTTCGTGTTTTTATTGACCAGATTTTGTTCAAGCATGGGAGTGTTGCGAGTAATGCCACAACTCCTTCCTCGTTCCGATTTGGCAGTCTCAATAGGCAATATGGACAACTTGATCAATCAAATCAAAATGCATACGAACTTGCTTTTATGAGGCTCGCCAAAGAGTTGAATAATCCAGATGTATTTCCGTTTGATTCTGCTCGGGAATACCTTGCGGTGGCGGTTCGTCTCGCGAACACGACACAGGAGAGCTCCGAGATCACTGATATTCGAACAATGATGCGTGAAGATCAGGAAAAATTTCTCACGATGCTCGCGGAGATCACGACAACAGAGATCGAGTATAAAACTATGTGGAGAGAAATTAATGAAAAAATTGCAGACAATGAACGATTACGCGCAATGTCACGTGCAGAGGTCAAAGCTGCAGAGGCCTCTTACGCAACCGTTGAACGGAGTATTAATGGAGGCCTCTTTATTCCTGCTCCGCGCTCGGGCGTAATTTCAACTATCACTAAAAAGGTGGGGGAATTCGTAGGTCCGGGTATGCCCGTTGCTTCGCTTAATACTGGTAATATCGGCGAGCGGTTTGTACGCTTCAGTATTCCAAGTAATGTAAAACTTCCAAAAATTGGCTCGACATTATCTGTTGTGCGACCAGGTTTTTCGCAGGATATTCAAAACGTTAAAGTATTTGGCATCGGCACGTCGCTTGACACTACTGGTGCATATATGGCTGACGCGACATTTTTGACGCCAGTGGATTGGCCAGTCAATGCATCGGTGCGAGTTATTGCTCCACAAAGCTCACGTGATCCCATTATTGAAATTTCATCAGTGTGGTGGAGTGAAGAGGGCGTACCACATGTGTGGGGCGTATCAGAAGGGGGGAGAATCTTTGCAAAAAAGATAATTATTGGTCGTACGCTCGGCGCCTCAATCGAAGTGTATGAGGGGCTTAAAAATGGTGATCGCTATATCATAAGCCCTACCGCAGATATTTACGAGGGCGTACTACTTGATGACACCATAAAAGATCCCGTATCAAAAGATGGCGCCGCAACGTTCCCTGCTAAGTCGGGCGGGCATGAAAATATGCCGGGGATGTAATCCAAAATATATGTTTAACAAAATCATTTCTTGGTCCCTTGGAAATAAAATCACCGTGCTTGTCATAGCTGGAATTACGACCATCGCAGGGTTGTGGAGTATTGCTACCATGAAAGTGGATATTCTTCCCGATATCAACAAGCCAACAGTCACGATCTTTGCGGAAAGTCCAGGTATGGCGGCCGAAGAAGTCGAACGACTCATTCTTAATCCTATTGAAGCAGTAATTGCCGGGGCTCCTGGTGTCGAAAGAATACGAAGTAATGCATCATTTGCACAAGCAACAGTTAATATGGAATTTGCTTGGGGGAGTGATACATTGCGCAATAGACAGGTAGTGCAAGAACGCTTGGCGCAAGCAATATTGCCTTTCGGCGTAAAGCCAATTCTCGGTCCGTCAACATCTCTATTGGGGGAGATTATGTGGATCGGGATAAGCTCATCTGATTCTAAAATAACCCCGATGGAACTTCGGACTCTTGCAAATTGGACCATTCGCCCCGCATTACTTAAAACGGAAGGTGTGGCAAATGTTTTGGTGATGGGTGGTGATGTTCGCGAGTGGCAGATTAATATCAATGCCGAACGCATGCGCCGTTATGGGATAATGCTTGATGACATCCGTAAAAATGTAGAAAATGCTCTCGTAAATAAAAGCGGAGGTCTTCTTACGGAGGGGGGAAAAGAATATTCTATCCGTATCCTTATTGCACCAACCGAAGCCGCTGATTTACGGGACATTTCTATCGGTCAGAATCCGATGGACGAAAGCCCCGTTCGTCTTGGTGATATTGCGGCGGTTATTGAGGGACCGAGTATTATTCGCGGAAGCGGAGCAATTGATGGCAAGTCCGGTGTTATATTACGAATCATTAGACAGCCAGATGCGCAGACTCTCACGGTTACCGATGCAATAGATACAACATTCAGATCACTTTCCGCAAGCCTTCCTTCCGGAGTAGAACTTCACCCGAATCTTTTTCGACAGGAGAATTTTATTCGTGCAGGCTTGAAGAATGTTGAAGGAGCTCTTCGTGATGGCACAATACTGGTCATCTTAGTTCTCGTTATCTTCCTTATGAACGGAAGAGTGACTATTATTACATTGGCTGCAATTCCCCTATCTATTCTGATTACCGCGATTGTATTTAAGGTATTTGGCTTCTCGATAAATGTAATGACTTTGGGTGGTGTCGCAGTTGCGGTGGGTGAACTCGTTGATGATGCGATTGTTGGCGTTGAAAATGTTTTTCGCCGCTTGCGCTTGTGGATATCTTCCGACAAAAAAGAAGATTATGAAGGCGTCATCTTGTCCGCTTCAACAGAGGTTCGTAATTCAATTGTCTACGCGACCATTCTTGTTGCGGTGGTGTTTATCCCGATATTCTTTATGCCGGGTATTGAAGGACGACTTCTCGTGGCTCTCGGGGCTGCATATCTTGTTTCTATTGTTGCGTCTATGGTAGTGTCGCTTACGGTGACACCTGTACTCTCCGCACTCCTACTTAACGACAAATCGCTTGCCGGGCACGAGAAAGAGACAAAGATTGTACAAAAAATCAAAGAACGCATAACGCCGTGGATCTATTGGTGTATCACCAATGTGAAAATAATTGGAAGTATCACGGTAATAGCCCTCTTTCTCACGGTCGGAATGTATTTCTTTGCCGGTAAGGAAGGAATTCCACCATTTAATGAAGGGTCGATGGTGGTCATGCTCTTTTTGCCACCCGGTACGGCGCTTTCCACAACGAATGAATATGTGATAAAGCTTGAAAATGCCCTGCTTCAAGTAAAAGGAGTGCGCCAAGTGAGCAATATTGCCGGACGAGCATCTGCTGATCCTCACGGAGGAAGTGCTAACTCAAGTGAGGTGCAGATCGCGCTCAAGCCTGGATTTGAGGGCGAGCGCACGAGAATCTTCGTGGACATTCAGGCAGTGCTTGGTAGATTCGGTGATGCTGACTTTAGTCTGGGACAGCCAATCACGCATCGTGTGGAGATGCTTCTCTCGGGCGTGCGAGCACCTATCGTGGTAAAAGTTTTTGGCGATGATCCGATAAAAATGGAGAATGCCGCCAAACAAGTTCTCGCCGAGCTTAAAAAACAAAAAGGAATTGAAAATCCCCGTATTCAACAAAATACTGTTGTCCCGGAATTTCGTATTTATGTTGATAGAAATCGCCTGGCAGAATACGGCCTATCTTCTGGTGAGGTTGCCCGTGATATTGAGATGGGGCTTATGGGGGATACATTAGGACAAGTTCGTCTCGGGGCCGCATCAGTCGATGTTGTCGTGCGTTATGATGCGGAGTCAAAAGGAACGATGGCATCTTTGCGTGATCTCGCCCTCCCCTTTGTGGGAGCGAAATCATTGGGAAGTGTCGGGGATATTCGGGTTGAGGGCGGCCTCAATAGTCAGGATCATGAAGGAGGAAAACGGGTGCTGGTAGTCTCTGCCAATTACCAAGGTACTGATGTGGTGGGAGCGGTAGGGGGAGCAAAAGCCGCACTTCTATCGCAAAAACTCCCAATAGGGGTGACACTTTCCTTTGAAGGAAATTACAAAAGTCAAAAAGAAAGTTCTCGCCAATTAGCCCTAGTATTTATTGTGGGGATAGCGATGATTTTCGGTGTGCTCTATCATGCGTTTAAGTCGATACCGATTGTGCTTTTGGTAATGACTAATATTCCAACAGTTTTAATTGGTGGAATGATTGGCGTGTGGCTAACGGGCGGATCGGTGAATCTTGCGCATCTCGTCGGATTTATTTCGCTTGCCGGAATTGTTTCTCGAAATGGCATTATGCTCATTGGTCGCAGTTTGTCTCTTGTGCAAAAGGAAGGTTTACCATTTATTCCAGAGACAATTGTGAAAGCAACACTTGACCGCGTTGTCCCAGTCCTGATGACATCACTCGTGACAGCACTTGCTCTTATCCCACTTATTATTTCGGGTGGTGATCCAGGTAAGGAGATGCTCAATCCATTAGCGGTTGTAATATTTGGCGGGCTGATTTCTTCCACGATCATTTCGCTTTTCCTAACGCCTGCATTATTCTATCGTTTCGGAAAAAAAACGGTATTACAAGAAAAGGAAATGGTGTCATCGGGATTCTGATGTCATAACTAATTAATCAAATTAATAAAAAATAATATGAATAACAATACAAATTTGGTCCTTGGAATAGTAATCGCTCTCATTATTGGTGCCAGTGCTGGATATTCATTTGGGAAGAGTCCGACTGATAATGGAGATAAAACAAAGGAGTTGCAAGACTCGGTTGTGATGATGAACGACCAAGCGGCCACCATTCAAAAGATGGCGGAAATGATGAAATCGAGTGGTATAATAATGCAAGAATTGGGATCAAAGTATAAAGAGGAAGGGATAATTATGAAAGGAAAGGATTTGGAAATAATGGGAGATGAATCTATGGCAGAGGTTATGGGCGCATCGGAAGTTCATAGCTCTATGAAACAAATGGAAATGTAGTTGGATAGGGAAATTGGAGGGAATGGAGGGGTAATTATAGTTCTAATATTCTAATAATATTTCAGTGCCGGAAGAGATAAACTCCCAGAACCGACTATCGCTACTTTCTTATCAATAGTAAGATCTTGAGAAGATCCACTAATACTTTTCATCACCAGAGCAGTGCTTATTGCGAGGTATAATGTAAGTGTGTAATAAAATCAGTGCAACTGTTATACTTTAAAAATCTTACTTAATATTTTGTTATGGCATTTTCTGAACATACCAAGCGTTCAATCATCAAAGCACTCACATTTCGTGCAATTATTCTTGTGTCGGACGGAATTATTATATTTCTGATCACGCATCGCTATGATGTAACACTTATCGCGATTTCGTTCTTTGGTATTATGCATACGGTATTCTATTTTTTCCATGAACGCGTCTGGAATAAGATCCGTTGGGGAAAAAGTACCCTTTAGCCACCTCGGTAAAAAGAATGCTGGCGTCGGGCCATTCTTTGTGGGATACTATATGTTATTAATATAACTCACAGCTAAAACTATATGAAAAAATATATTGCACTGTTTGCATTCCTCATTATGATTCCTCTTGGCGCCGCTTCTGCTCAAGGGATGATGGCGGAACAAAGCGCTACAGGTGCTGATGATCATACTGCAAAAGAAGAAGCAGAAGGGAAGGAAGTCTGGGGCAAACTTCAAGCAGGGACCACGGTGTGCACATCGCTTTCAGATGAACAGCTCGGAGCGCTTGGCGAATATTTTATGGGGCAAATGACGGGAAATGCGCATGTATCAATGAATCAGAGAATAACACAGATGATGGGCGAAGAAGGTGAAGAGGCGATGCACGTTGTGCTCGGCAAGCGTCTTTCTGGGTGTGATACAAGCGCAGCATTTCCTACAGGATCTGAAAATTTCATGATGCCTATGATGGGAGGATGGTCTACCGCATGGATGGATCAAGATGGGTCGTCTCCCTTTGGTAAAAATTCAAAAAACAATATGATGAACTTTGGATTTGGACATTGGGGCTGGTTTGGCGGAGTGTTCATGATCCTCTGGTGGGTTTTGATAATCGCTGGCATTGTTCTTCTGGTGCGACATTTTGGACATGGCAAAGAAGGAAGCTGTTTCAAGAAAAGCGTGCTTGATACCTTGAAGGAACGATACGCAAAAGGGGAGATTGATAAGAGTGAATACGAGTCTAAAAAGAAAGATCTTGGTTAAATTTTAACGCTAGAGAATATTCACACAAAGCAAGCCCCACCTAGGTGGGGCTTGCTTTGTGCTTACATACATCTTATTATTATGCGTAATACATATTACTAGTCAGATTTTATTAACATGAATCTACAAAACAATAAAGTCAGCCTTATTCTCGTTGGCGTCATAATTATCTTAATAGGATATTATGTTTTTGAAAAATCATCAGTGAACAACAATGACGCAATTTTTACTCCAGAAGCAACCACATCGTCAACAACGGTTACGACAACAAATACTTCAACGGAAACTAAAATCGTACCAAAAACTCCGACAGTGTCAAAACCAAGTCCTCAACCAAAACCAGTTGTTCAAACAATGACCAAAGACGGTCTCTATGTCATTTATTACACGAACGGGGGATTTTCGCCAACAACTCTTCAAATCAAAAAGGGAAAAGGTGTCAGATTTATAAATAATTCCGATAAAGCTATGCGCATTTTTGCTGATCTGCAAGAAGACAAAACATACAGTGCCCTCAATCAAAGTAAAACAGTTGGAAGAGGAGTTACGTATGATTTTGTTTTTAACGAAGCTGGCAATTGGGCATATCACAACGAAAACAATAAAAGTGATCGAGGTACGGTGGTTGTAGTTGAGCAGTAATTGATATATTTATTTTGATGAATACAAGGAAACAAAAAAGCACCTTAGAGGTGCTTTTTTGCTAATTCAGTAAGCTCGAGAATATGATTTTCTTTTTCTTGTTCAAGTTTCTTCCAGAATGCTTTACAGTCTGCGCAGTTATCTGAATCTTTTTCATACTCATCCTTGATTCGCCAAAGGCTTTTATTTTCTTCGGTGAGTTGAAGAAGGATATTGTAAGAGTGATTATTAAGCATAACGTTGTAAGTTTATTAATATTTAATTTCGACCGATGGTGTTACTATTGTATACTATCATAGTATGAGAAAAAACAGCGCGATATTCAGTGAGTGTGTATTAAAAATCGTCTCTGCTATTCCTCGTGGAAGTACGCTTACGTACAAAGAAGTTGCCACACGAGCAGGGTCTCCACGCGCCTGTCGTGCTGTCGGGAACATCATAAGTAAAAATTATAATCCACGCATTCCTTGTCACCGTGTAATCTACTCAAACGGGAATCTGGGGGGTTACAATAGGGGAAGTGCGATGAAACTCTTACTTTTAAAACAAGAAGGCGTAACGTTAACTATCACTCGTAAAAATAAGATTCACTAAAATACTATATAAAAAGGCTCAAAATTGCCCTTTTCAGATTTTAGATGGAATAATTTTTAAAAAAATAGGCTGTAAGCAAAAATAATTTCAACCGCAACAATTCAATCTGTGGATAAATAACTTGTTCACATCTCTACACCGAGAAGTGAATGGTGTATACTATATTCCATGTAGATTGGCATCACTCTTCTTTTTAAGTTATCTAAGTACATTTATTGAATACAATAATAACGCGCAATGAACATAAAGGTATTAATGTTTGGGTGGGAATTTCCTCCGTATAACAGCGGTGGACTTGGGACCGCTTGTTACGGTCTTTCCAAAGCACTTACGCAAAGTCGTGTACATATTACGTTTGTATTACCTAAAAAATTTAACGTACACTCATCAGATATCAAAATTTTATTTGCAGATGAACACGCGATAAAAATTCAGGAAGTAAACTCACTCCTATATCCGTATGTAACTTCCGAAGAATATGTGCTTGACCGCGAGCATATTAAAAACGATATTTACGGCAGGACACTTCTTGAAGAGGTTGAACGTTATGCGCGATCCGCTCGAAGAATCGCAAAAAAAGAAAAATTTGATATTATTCATGCGCACGACTGGCTTTCATTTCTTGCTGGTATTGAAGCAAAAAAAGTAAGTGGAAAACCTTTGATTGTTCATGTACATGCAACGGAGTTTGATCGCACGGGGGGACAGAGAGTAAATCAAAATGTGTACGAAATAGAGCGACGCGGACTTAATTTTGCGGATAAAATTATTGCGGTGAGTAATATGACGAAACAAAAAATTGTAGAGCATTATGGAATTAATCCAAATAAGATAGAGGTGGTACATAATGGTGTTGACGAAAACGATTGGAAAAAAGATCTCCGTCACATAGTCACACACTTTAGAGAGATGAATAAAAAAATTGTTCTCTACGCGGGAAGAATTACAATTCAAAAAGGCCCCGAATATTTTATACGTGCAGCAAAAAGAGTTCTCGAATATTGTCCTAGCGCCATATTTATTATGGCAGGATCTGGTGATATGGAACATCAAATAATGACAGAAGCCGCCTACCTGGGTATTTCTGACAAGATAATATTTACAGGATTCCTTCGTGGGGATGAATTATCTGCTATTTATCAAGCAGCAGATTTATATGTTATGCCCTCTGTATCTGAACCATTTGGCATTATTCCGCTTGAAGTTATATTGAGTGGCACACCAGTGCTTATATCAAAACAGTGTGGTGTTTCGGAAGTGCTTATCCATGCTCTCAAGAGTGATTTTTGGGATACTGAAGATATGGCGGACAAGATTGTGAGTGTTCTCAATCATGGTTCACTGAAAGATACCCTGCGCGATAATGGTAAGCATGAAGCAAGTAAGGTGACATGGAGAGAGTCCGCACGCAAGTGTATTAATCTTTACAAACAAATTCTGTCGAATCAACAATTTGCTGTATAATATATAACAAATGCAAAATTACAGTGCAAAATTTAAAAACAAAGAAACAAAGGAGCCGTCTTATCTTTTTGTTTCTGCTTTGTCATTTTTAATTTTGATTTTTTAATTTTAAATTTAATTTCATGCCCTCAGTTTGTTTTTATTTTCAAGTTCATCAACCTTACCGGATAAAACATTTTCGTGTTTTTGACATTGGTCATGACGACGCGTACTTCAACGACAATTCCGAGAACGATCTCAATAATCGTCGCATTCTTGAAAAAGTTGCTCGCAAATCATACTTGCCGGCAAATCGTACAATACTTGAACTCATTAAAAAACATCCTAATTTCAAGGTGAGTTATTCTCTTTCAGGTGTTCTTATGGAGCAACTAGAGAAATTTTCTCCAGAAACTCTGGAATCTTTCCAAGATCTTGCGGAAACGGGGAATGTAGAATTTTTAAGTGAAACATACTACCACTCTCTTTCTTTTTTGTACTCGCCGGAAGAGTTTCGTACGCAAGTAAAAATGCATAAAGATAAAATAATGGAGCACTTTGGACAAAAACCTAAGGTGTTTCGAAATACAGAGCTCATTTACAACAATAGTCTAGCGGTTGAAATAGAAAAAATGGGCTACAAGGGTATTTTGGCTGAAGGAGCAGATCATATTATGGGTTGGAGAAGTCCTAATTTTCTCTATCGTCCCAAGGGTACCAAAAATCTTTCTGTCTTGCTCAAAAATTACCGCTTGTCTGATGATATCGCATTTCGATTTTCATCTCGTGATTGGAAAGATTATCCTCTTACTGCGCCAAAGTTTTCGCAGTGGGTATCAGCAGTCAATGGAAATGGCAATCTCGTAAATCTTTTTATGGATTATGAAACGTTTGGAGAACATCAATGGGAAGATACTGGCATTTTTGAATTCTTGAGACATCTCCCGGGTGAAATTTTAAAACATCCAGACAATGATTTTGTCACACCATCGGAGGCAATCGATCGATATAACCCCGTTTCCGAACTCGATGTCCATAATTTTATTTCCTGGGCAGACATTGAACGAGATCTCTCTGCATGGCTTTCAAATCCAATCCAAAACGACGCAATTCGCAAGCTTTATGATCTAGAAAAAACAGTTCTCGGGTCAAATAATAAAGCATTAATCGATACCTGGAGAAAGATGCAGACCTCCGACCATTTTTATTATATGTGCACAAAATGGTTTGCTGATGGCGATGTTCATAAATATTTTAACCCCTACAGTTCTCCCTATGAAGCATTCATATCGTTCATGAATGCATTAGGGGATCTCAGGCTTCGTATACCCCATAAGAATAAAGAGAAAGCAACGGCACCATAAATATATCATCATGTATCAGGACATGCATTTAATAGAATTTATAAAATCACTATGGTAATAATAAAGAAAAAAGTAAAAAAAGTAGTAGCTAAAAAAACGAGTATACAAATGCCGTCAAGAAAAAACAAAGGGAAAGAAAGTAAGCACATGGTCAATGCTTCAGAAGCACAATGCTTTTGGGTATACAATGGGCCGACACTCGCGAATCTTAAAGACTTAAGTAATGCTCTCAAAAAATTATCAAAGGATCAATTTAATTATCATGCGAACACAACAAAGAACGACTTTGCATCCTGGGTTGAATTTGTACTTATGGATCCGGAGTGTGCGCAAGGACTTAAGAAATGCAAAAATAAAGCTTCTGCACATGCGTGCACCATTAAGGCACTAAAAAAATATAAGTGAAATAATGAGTATGGCGATTTTAATAGTCGTTCCACCTCTTAAAAATCTATCATGCCCAAATCTCTTGTATTAGGTAACGGGAACCTCCTCATCACTTTTGACAAATATGCACAAGTGAATGACTTTTATTTTCCTTATGTTGGACTTGAAAATCATACGGGAGGGCACTATGAACATCGTCTGGGAGTATGGATTGATGGAGAACTCAACTGGATGGGTCATCCTCATTGGAGCACTTCCATTTCATCACATCGTAATGCGTTGATGGGGCAGACGAAGGCAATTAATAAAGCACTCGGCGTCGAGCTTAACATATCAGATGTCGTGTATAATGAAAAAGATATATTTTTACGCAAAGTGAAGGTCACCAACAAGGGAATATCACGAAAAGAGATCAAGGTTTACTTTAATCACGAATTTGA
Source organism: bacterium (assembly GCA_030648955.1). Classification (NCBI taxonomy): domain Bacteria; species bacterium. The sequence continues at coordinate 12,084 of JAUSHB010000011.1, read as the reverse complement.
GATTTATGAGTCACATCGAGGCGACACTGCTTATTATGATCCAATCAATAACGCCGTCATTCACTATAATGGCCGACGAGTTTTTTTGATCAGCGGAAGGGTTGATGGAAAACCATTCGACGATTTCAATACGGGTATTTTTAAAATTGAGGGAAGGGAGGGTTCATTTAAGGACGCGGAAGATGGTTTATTGTCGAAAAATCCTATCGAGCACGGACCTTCAGATTCCGTACTTGGTTTTTATATGACATTAGATCCAGAAGAAGAACGTACGCTCTATTATTGGATTGCAGCAGCGGAGTCAATAAAAGATGCTGTCGCGCTTAATAATTACACATTATTAAAATCCCCAGAACATCTCTTGCGTACAACTTCTGATTTTTGGTCGGCATGGGTCAATCGATATAATTTTTCTTTTTACGGACTTGAGGAAGGGGCGGTGGATCTTTTCAAAAAATCGTTGTTTATTATTCGCGCACATACTGACAATCGTGGCGCAATTCTCGCCTCGGGGGACTACTCAATGCTTAACAACGGACGAGATACCTATAGTTACATGTGGCCAAGAGACGCATCATATTCTGCAATCGCGCTCGATAGTGCGGGTGACCAAAATGTATCAAAACGATTTTTTGAATTTTGTAATTCAGTTATTACTGATAGTGGATATTTTATGCATAAATATCGTCCCGATAAATCCCTCGGGAGTTCATGGCATCCATGGATACGGAATGGAAAAATCGAGCTTCCTATACAAGAAGACCAGACCGCATTGGTGATATACGCTCTTTGGAAACATTACGAAGTATCAAAAGATTTAGAATTTATTGAGGAAGTTTATAATTCGCTTATAAAAAAAGCAGCAGATTTTATGGTTCAGTATCGTGATCCATATATTAAATTACCAAAACCAAGCTATGACTTATGGGAAGAGAAGTTTGGAACTTCAACATACACATCGTGTGCAGTATATGGAGGTCTTATTGCGGCAGCCAATTTTTCTGCAGTTTTGGGTAAACACAAAAGCGAAAAAGTTTATCGTGATACAGCGGAAGAAATCAAAGAAGCAATATTTAAATATCTCTACAACCCCAATGAAGAGATATTTTATAAAATGATTACCCCAGATAATGTAGCACTAGAAACTGATAAAACCATTGATATGAGCAGTGCGTTCGGCCTTTTTGCATTTGGTGTATTGCCCCCGGATGACGAACGACTGGTTAAATTTATAAGTAAAATTGAGGAACGACTTGCATGCAAAACATTTGTTGGAGGAATAGCGCGATATGAAAATGATCGGTATTATCGGATCTCCAATACAATTCCCGGTAACCCCTGGTTCATAACAAGCCTCTGGCTTGCTCAATATTATATTGCAAAAGCAAAAAATGCGTCTGATTTTGATGTTGTAAAAAAATGGATTAATTGGGTCGTTGAATATTCCTTGCCTTCAGGGGTTCTTTCAGAGCAACTAGACACATTTACTGGTGAGCAAATATCCGCAGCGCCACTTACGTGGAGTCAGGCGGAATATGTCATTACCATCATTAAATATTTAGACAAGCTCGAAAGCATGGGAATCTGCATTAAGTGTAATCCGGTAGTAAGGTCGTAGACCCTAGAATGGAGAAATTAGATCGCAAGAATAAAAAACTAACCAACGTATCAACTAATAAACTAAGTTATGTACATTCTTTTCGACATTGGCGGGACGAATATGAGGATCGCAGCAACGCGCGATGAAGAGTCTTTTGGCGAGCCGATTGTTATTCCAACGCCAAAAATGTTTGAAGAGGGGATGGAGTTGTTTGCACATCATGCGCACGCACTTGCTCAAGGTGATAAAATTGACGGAGTTGTGGGTGGTATAGCGGGAACACTTACACAAGACAGAGGAACGATGATAGCAAGTCCTAATCTCCCTGGTTGGGCTGGGAATCCACTTCGTGGAAAACTTCAAGATCTTTTAAGCGCTCCCGTGTACATAGAAAATGATTCTGCGATGGTTGGGCTTGGTGAAGCGGTATATGGAGCAGGAAGAGGGTATGGTATTGTGGCATATATCACGATAAGCACTGGCGTTGGGGGGGCAAGAATTATCAACGGAGAAATTGACGAGTCTGCAAATGGATTTGAACCAGGGCATCAAATTGTCGACCCTGATAATTCAATGTGCCCCGAATGTGAGGGCAATGATTTGGAGAGCTATATTTCGGGAACTTCGATAACAAAAAGGTATGGTGTAAAACCATATGAGATTACCGACCCTCTCGTTTGGGACAAGCTGGCTAGATTCCTTGCGTACGGACTCAATAACACGATTGCGTATTGGTCTCCACACGTCATTGTCCTTGGCGGTTCAATGATGAAAAAGATAGGCATCCCTATTGATGCAGTCAAGAAGCATCTTCGTGAAATTTTTCGCATCATGCCTGATGTTTCGAAAATTGAAAAAGCAACTCTCGGTGATTTTGGGGGGCTATGGGGCGCGCTTGCGTATATCAAGAATTTAAAAAAATAAAGGCAGGGGATAAAAATCCGCTGCCTTTTAAATACAGAACACTATATTTTATGTAACCTTAGAAAGAGGGATATCACTGTCTCCTCGGGCGAACACATATGCTGGAGTTGTATCTGCGCGGGAGATTTTTCCCCACCATGGGTACGCATTTCGTAACTCGTACTCGAAGGAGAGAAACACCTCCCGTACCTCGTGGTTAACACTTGGCTTACTCCGTTGCCAATTGCAAAACTCCATCTGCCGAAGATTTCCTGTCATATAGAAGGGGACCATATTACCCAACACCAGTGGATATTGCATGATCGCTCGCATTGTTTTCCGATCATTTTCTCGGTGAGTCTTTGCGGCATAAAGAAGCCTTGTTTCAATGCTTCCATTTTTGAGGTGGATGTGATTGAACGCCTCAATAAGAACTTGTGGCGCAGGCTTCGTGTAGGTGTAAAAACCATTGAATGCAGAGACAAGGCCACGTTTGTGAGCACATAATCCCATCCGCTGCAGGTCTCTCCACCCACGAAACGACATTCCACCATAGAAACCAACAGAAACCGTCTCAAATTCACGCGGCAATTTATCGTACTCACCACGCGGGTTAAGAGACAGGATCCTTATCACCTCTTCGATGGACTTCGATTTCCACAACTCTTCTTGGAGAGTAAGTACACTCATAAGCGCTTTCTCTGTATATGCGAGAGAAGGTATTACCGAGAAAGACGCTTGTGTTCCATTCACTGGCGAAAGGTAATTCCACATGGCTTCCTGCCATGGCGTCGTCTCAAGGTGGCGCAAGAATTGATTTGCTCCGACCTTATTTGCTTCAGCAATAATTGCCTCGGCAATGGCATTTGTTTCAGGAAGCATGTCCATCCACAAATGTTGAATGAGCGTTACCAGTGATTCACCGCTGAAACTTCCTCCGAGTGACGTTAAGGTCGAACAGGGAAGAATATTTCCAAGCAAATCGCAGGTCTCTCCGATTACACCCTGCTTGAGTTTATCCACTGGAATAATATTTTGGTATTGCTTCGCTAAAAACTGCGGAAGCGGTCCATTCCATGCGTCACCCTCGAGACTTTTATAAACTTCGAAGCATCTTTTTGATTCTTCGGAAACCTCGTCGCAAAAATCAGGATGTACGCCAAGGATTCGAAGCTCGTTTTCAACCGGGTAGAGATCCTTCCCAGACATATCAACATATCGCGTGGAGAGTTCGATATACCCGGCACCGGGACGAGTCCACTCGATGGATTTTGCTGCAAGGATAGATATCCCTTCAAAGCAAATGTGAAGCGTCGCCGTTCTCGCAATAGAGTTATGGCCATATTTATCGAGCCATGTAGAGAGAAATTTCCTGAGTTTTTCGGCAGATGCAAACAGTGCAAGAAATTTCGGGTCGACATGGATACTCCTTAAGAAGCTATTAAACAGCTCCGATGTCTCTGTCGAGTGCGTGATAAATTGATCAAGCGACTTGATATCACGTTCCTTGAGGAAATTCTCCACGTTATCGCCAAACTGCTCGGTGCATTCACGAGTGAAGCTTCCAAGAATTTGCGGTAAGAAGCTATCGATAAAAATTCCTCGGAGTCCACGCGGATTTTTGATCCGCGAATACATTGCAAGAAGCACCGCGATCATACTTTCCGGAAGGGTGTGTATAAAGAACACGCGCCCGAAGAGGTTGGTGAAAAATTTCGACAAAACATGTACTTCCGTATTACTAAAATGATACAGAAGATCCGAAGAAATAAAGCTGCGTGCATGCTGGTTCAACTCCAAAGATAGCGGGCTATTGTTCATTTAATCATCCTCTTATGTAAGGTTGTAAGGTACAAATCTAAAGCTTCTCAAAAACTATCACAACCGAACTGTTTGTCAAAGCTCGGATTCTCGGGTATTCTTTGGAAACGCATATGTCTCCACTTAAATTCAAAATTGAGAAAAAGCTCAAAAACGGACTTGGCAGAGCGGGAGTTTTAACAACCCCGCACGGAGATATACAAACCCCCGCCTTTGTCACTGTTGGTACCAAAGCAACGGTAAAATCACTTTCACCGGAACAAGTGAAAAACCTTGGCGCGCAAGTTGTTCTGGCGAATACCTACCATCTCTATCTTGAGCCGGGGGACAAGACCATTAGAGAAGCAGGGGGGATTCATAAATTTATGAATTGGGGTGGTCCAACCATGACTGACTCCGGAGGATTTCAAGCTTTTTCGCTCGGAATAGCTTTTGGGAAAGGTGTCAGTAAAATTTTAAAAGGAGGGGAAGAAAATTCTAAACATTCCAACATTCTGCAGAATGTTGGAATGTTAAACCATGTGGAAGAAGTAGGAACATTAGCAAAAATAGATGAGCATGGAGTGACCTTCAAGTCATATATTGATGGTAGTGAGCATAAATTCACTCCAGAACGTTCAATCGAAATACAGCATAATATCGGAGCCGATATGATTTTTGCATTTGATGAATGCACATCACCGCATGCGACGCACGCGTATCAAAAAGAAGCGATGGATCGCACGCACCGCTGGGCACAAAGAAGTCTCGATGTACATAAAGTAAACAATGAGGCAAGTAAAAGACAGGGACTCCTCGGAATTGTTCAAGGAGGTAGATTCCAAGATTTGCGAGAGAAAAGTGCAGAAACTATTGCTAAAATGGATTTTGACGGATTCGGCATTGGAGGATCATTCACTAAAGAAGACATGAATACTGCTGTCGGTTGGGTGAATAAAATTCTTCCCGAAAATAAGCCGCGACATTTGCTCGGAATAGGGGAGCCAGCCGATCTGTTTGGGGGAGTTGAGAATGGGGCTGACCTTTTTGATTGCGTTGCGCCAACGCGCATTGCGCGGAATGGTTCGCTGTATACAAGTAACGGAAGAATTAATATTTTCAATACTCAATTTAGAAATGATTTTACGCCAATCGATAATAGTTGTGCTTGCTACACCTGTACAAATTATACGCGTGCATACGTAGCGCATCTTTTCAGGAGCAAGGAAATGTTTGCGGCAACTCTTGCGTCAATTCATAATCTCTATTTCACCATCAAACTCGTAGATAAAATCCGTCAATCAATTCTTGATGGGAATTTTGAGAAATTTAAAGACACCTTTTTTACTAGTTATTACACAAATAAAAACGCGACAGACGGGTAGAGACCCTAACTGTCGCGTTTAAAACATATCACGGCGTGGAATATCTATCCTCTTTACGATAGCACTATCATTTATTTCGTTAAACATCTGCAAGTATGCTTCAAGGGCGAGCATTTTTTCAATTGATACTGGAACCACCCCCAATACTACCAGTTGAATATTAGTTATTACCTTATCAGTAAACACAAAAACCTGATTCCCATACTTATAGGGTAGAAATTGCAGTGGGTCTTTTTTAGCCATTGATTTATACCAGTCAAGAAACTTACGAGTTTCGCATAACTCCATATTGCTTACCTCATGTTATATTATCAAATCCGTGATTAGGTTATCACAAGTATAAGTAATTTAAAAGCGGGACAATCGTCCCGCTTTATAAATCTAACTATTTTTGTCTGCAAGAGTATCTATGTAGACTTTCATTACAAAATTATTTATTGCATCAATATATTTCTCTTCAAGATCATGGTTGTCGGGTCGATCAGGGTTACATGAGAGCGATCCGAATTGAGTTATTGGTTCAGTAGGAACAGTATGTGTCATGCAGTATCTATGCTTCCACTTAATTCTTCCGGAACCAATCAAAATAAAATCACCGAAACAGCTGTTTCTAAATTGTTCAACGATCTCGCCATGAGTAGGTTTGTTGTAAATATCCGCTTTCCATATGCATACAAATATTTTTGTTTTACTTTCAAAGATCAGAAACTTTCCCTCAATAAGTGAGCAGGAATAATGCCCCTTATTGAGATTTTTCGCATGAAACGTATCCTTGTAAAGAAATTGATACGTTGACAAGCTTTTGCCGGTCGTACCTATAAATTCATAGTCAACCATACATCCTCCTTCCTTGTGGATTATCACTCTTATCTCAACCTACCATGTTTACAAAAAAAGTAAAAGGCAGGATGTTCCTGCCTTTTTAAAAGGGTACTTTTTTGTTAAAAGATGAAACTTCTAATGATTTTTGAAATATTCGGGATGAATCGATATTCGTCTTGTGCGCATATTTTGATATGCAACGGCGTGACAAAGTATTTTTTGCCCTCCCACAATTTTTATACGGGGTTTAATCCATGTGAATATTGGCCTATGTATGTCATAAGGTTGCACGGCCGGAGTTTGCATCCCCGACAACTTGTCTAGTATTATGGATACTACCCCCGAAATCATCAGCGATATTTCTTTCATGAAAAGTTCTCCTAAAAAAGATAAAAAACTCCTTGCCCACAATACCTTAAGGTGTATAATCCGTCAATCTGACTTAGAGGGTTTTGTGACCACGTAATATATTTCTATGGGTAAATTTAAACTAGAGAGTAATTTTTCTCCGGCGGGCGACCAACCCAAGGCAATTAAAGAACTCGTTGACGGTCTTAAAAAAAATCTGCGCCATCAGACTCTTTTGGGTGTGACAGGATCGGGTAAAACATTTACTGTCGCAAATGTGATCGAGAAAATACAAAAACCAACCCTAGTCATCGCGCACAACAAAACACTTACTGCTCAACTCGCGCAAGAATATAAAGAATTTTTCCCTAATAATGCCGTGCATTATTTTGTTTCTTACTATGACTACTATCAGCCGGAAGCATATATGCCCATTACCGACACATACATAGAAAAAGACGCTCAAATCAATGAAGAAATTGATCGTTTGCGACATGCTTCAACACAAGCCCTCCTCACGCGAAACGACGTCATTATCGTCGCATCCGTATCATGTATCTATGGTATTGGTTCACCGAAAGAATATGCGAAACAGCATATTATATTCACAATCGGTGACAAATTAGCACGGCGGGCACTTTTAGAACGACTGATCACTATTCATTTTGAGCGCACTAACGCAGATCTTACTCCTGGAACATTTCGCGCATTTGGAAATAAAATTGAGATCATGCCTGTTTCTGAAAAAGTGCTCTATGCAATAACCTTGGAAAGTGATTGCATCGAATCAATTCATAAAATTGATTCGATATCCCAAGTTATCATAGAAGAACTTTCGACGGCGTATTTATTTCCCGCAAAACACTTCGTAACACCCGAAGATCAAAAAAAGGTTGCGCTTAAAACAATAAAACTTGAACTCGCGGGGCAACTTAAAAAATTTGAGAAAGAGGGGAAACTTTTGGAAACACAGCGTTTGAAACGAAGGACAACCTACGACCTCGCCATGATCAGAGAAGTGGGGTATTGCAATGGCATCGAAAATTACTCGCGGCATTTTTCTGGCAAAGCACCAGGAGAACCGCCTGACACACTGCTTTCGTATTTTCCCCACAAAAAAGACGGGACCCCGGATTTTCTCACGATTATCGATGAATCACACGTGTCTATTCCGCAAATTCGCGGTATGCAGGCGGGAGATGCATCGAGAAAACAAACACTTATTGACCATGGTTTTAGACTTCCATCAGCGCGAGACAACCGTCCGTTAACGTTTGATGAATTTAATGCACGTGTCGGACAAGTTATTTTTACTTCTGCAACACCGAGTAACTATGAGCGAGAGGCGAGCAGTCAAGTCGTTGAACAAGTCGTAAGACCTACGGGACTTATTGACCCGGAAGTGATCGTGCGAAAAGTTTCTGCAGACAAGAATTATTCCGGGCAAATTCAAGATTTCATTAGTGAAACAAAAAAGGTAATTGAAAGGGGTGAGCGGGTAATCGCCACGACACTTACTAAAAAAATGGCAGAAGATTTAAGCACATATCTTAAAGAGCAAGGAGTAAAAGCCGAGTATCTTCATAGTGATATTAAAACAATTGATCGTATTAAGATACTTTCCGAATTTCGTCGAGGAACCTTTGATTGTATCGTCGGCGTCAATCTTTTACGAGAAGGACTGGATCTGCCCGAAGTCTCATTCATTGGAATTTTAGATGCTGATAAAGAAGGATTTTTACGCTCAGAAACTTCTCTCATACAAATTATCGGTAGAGCGGCAAGAAATGTTGCAGGAAGAGTCATCCTCTATGCAGATACGATTACTGGGTCAATCGAGCGTGCTATGGGAGAAACAAACCGCAGGCGTGTGGTGCAAATTGCGTATAATAAAAAACATGGCATTACGCCAAAAACTATCATTAAAAAAATTCACGATATTACCGACCAGCTTGAGAGTGACCACCAAAAAGCAGTGAGTGCTAATATACAAATTGATGCAATGGTCTTTGCAAAAAATCCACAAAAACTCATCAAACTAAAAGAAAAGGAAATAGGTAGTGCGGTTAAGGAGCTTGATTTCGAGACGGCTGCGATACTACGTGATGAAATTAAGGAACTTAAGGAAAAACTGGCAAAGAACATACAATAATAGATGCTGTGCATTGAGTAAGGTCGCAATAAATTTACTGTTTGTTGCGTAAGTAGCAAAAGAAAATCCCCCAACTTATTGTTAGTATTATTAGAACTTAAAAACCAGAGCGACTGTAGTGAGACCAATATCTGTCTCGCCAGTCTTCTCTTCGTCGCCGATGTTTTGGAAAAATTCATGCTCGAGACGAACACTGAACGTTTTAGTTACCGCCACCTGGGCGCCTAAGCCCAAAAATGGATGCGTTTTAGCAACGCGTTCACTGTCGCTCCACTGTTCGTCGCCCAAATTACTGCTGTAGCTTTCGTTGGTATCAGCTGTCGAATGAAAGATACCGCCCTTGACGATTAATGAAATGATATCACCTACCGGGATAAATCCGACCGCAGAAACGCCAAATCCTTTTGCTCTGAAATCGGCATCCGCTTGAGAATGTAATGCGCCCATTGATGCCAAGAGGTAGAGCGTTGATTCTCCAAAATCAACATATTCGCCCTCAATGGCAAAATTGGGATTTATCAGATACCCAATAAATAATTTTTTGCCGGTATCCTTTTGGTCGACATCAAGTGTTACGGTAACGCCGAGAGACTGCAGATCTTGTTGCGCGCGTCTTGCATCGCTTGTGTCGAGGTCTGTGGAACTTCGTCCAAACCCAATTCCGCCATACAATCCTTCGGCGTAGGCGTACTGCATGGGTATCAGACAAAACATGGCGAGTAGGGCGAATGCCGCCTGCATTTTTTTCATGAGTAATTCCTCAATGGTTAGGATGTTTAAAATGTAATGTACTACTTGAAGACGGTTTCTGTTAATATATTTTTTCGATATATATCCCCTTTATCTAAATTGAATCTGGCAGTACCTTATCAAAATATATTAATTGAGTCAAATTTTATAAAAAAACCGCCTCGATTTTCATCGAGGCGGCGCGGACAATTAGTCCTTAATGTGCTAATTGAATTGAATTTGAAATGAGACTATGGATTATTTTCCCCCGAAGCTAGGTTATAGTAGGTTTTCATGTTGGTGAAATCACCGATTTTAATTATTGTACCCCCCTTGTCTGGCTTCATTGGTGCAAAAAGGTAATATTTTCCACCTAACATAGTATCGGGAAATACAAAACCGTCACCACCGCCCATTGTTACCCCAACTCCAAAAAGATTGACTCCACTAAGACGGCTTCCGCTTCCACTTGCCGCTATTCCCGAAGTGCCGTTTCGAACTCCAACAACACTAACCATGTGAATGGGAACCATCAAAATGTATTTTCCAGATTTCCCACTCTTCTGATCGAAGGTGATGTCTGTGTCCGAAACTTTTATTTTGAAGTGCTTATAAGCTGCTATCCCCGCATCACGATCGATTGTGCCAAAATCAGCACTGTATGCTGAATTTGGATCACCCGATACTTGTACGGTACCAAGACATTCAACGGTTAATTCCCCCATACTAAGATACTTCATGGCTCCATCTGCTTCGTTTCGTGTCTCATCGTTACCATAAAAAACATTAGCAAGAACATATGTTGTTTTTGAGGCACCGTTTTCAGTAATATTTGGAGAGCTTGTATCTGAAAATATAGACTCACAGCCGCCGGTCAATTTCATGTAATCCTTGAAGTCAGCAACATTGATCGGCGTTGCCTGAATTCCCGGAAACAATTCTGGCGGCGTACCTGGTACGCCTGGAGCAATGAGTGTTTGGGGAACAGCCTTAGTCGCCTCGATCGTATTTGCTACCGATATTTCACTGGAAGCGTTGGGATTTGCATTAACAGTAGGGCTGTTATTTACCACAGGATTCGCAATTGCTTTTGCGCTACCTCCGTTGTTATTTCCACCATTAACCGTAACAGAAAGATCATTATTCAATGTTTGCTTCTGGCTCTGTTTCTGGTTTTGGTTTGCTTTCGCAGATGCTTTCGCACTTGCTTCGGCTTCCGCATTTGAGGAAGTAATAGTTGTTGGTCCTTTTTTGCCATAACTACGACCCTTGTCGTAATCATTGCCGGCGAATGTTGAGGAAGCAAAGACCATCAAAATTACTGCAACAAACAAATTAAAACTAAAACTTTTTTCCATGATAAGAACTCCTTTAAGTTGAGAATTTGATTTCATCGTTACTGATTGTCGACGTTACTGATTTTTCTTGCATTCGGATTTTCATAGATACCCAAAATAATTGGGCCTCTGGTTCTTACTTCTTGTTTCCGCTGTTCATCTGTCGCTTGAATGTGTTGGTGTTGAATTGGTTTAACTGTCGCTACAATAATCTTGTTCAAGATCGGATTACCATATTTCCGCACCCATTTCGCTTCATTGTTTTCGTCGATAACAACTACCTCGTCTTTTTTCAGAATGCATTTAACTTCTTTGTCGGACCCAGTTCCCATACGTACGAGCACGTCATCTTCGAGAGAATATTCGCGCTCGAGAGCGCTAAGCTCACGATGTAAGTCCACAGGGTCGGCGCCGATGTTGCAATACGATACCATATTTGTCGCGTGTACCTTTTTTGCCGTTTGAAGTTTAATGTCTTTCCTTACTTTAAGTTTCTGCCCGGGATAAATTAAATCCGGATTTTGAAGATCATTGTCTTTTGCGATAGTCTCCCACTTTTTAGCAGAAAGAATAGACAGAATGTCGCCCTTTTTAACCACATACTCATTGTATGTAGGCTCGTTGGTTGACGGGGGAATTTCTTGCACAACGGGTGTAGATGTTGTTGCCTCTGCTGCGAATGTAATTTCAGGATTTTGATTTGAGTTATGATTAACCGAAATAATTCCAATCAATACAACGAGGAGCAGAGCCATTGCAATCCCAACTTTTGTCATACGATATCTCCTTGTTTCAATATTCAATTATCAAAAAATCAACCTTACTCTGATGCGGAGTCTACATATTTTTCTCGAATTGTCAACCCCTTCGTAATGGTTCAATAGCTTGGCACCACTTGGTGGAATATCATCAAGGGTATGTATACAAACAACAAAAATATGCCGAGGGTTAGAAGAGAAGCGGTTAGATTAGTATATCGTGGTTGGAGCGCGAGGAAGGTCGGTCGAT
>JAUSHB010000010.1 GCA_030648955.1 bacterium | reverse complement strand
TCTTTGTTAAAGTGAATCACAAGATCGTAGGGGAGTGTCCTGATTCCTCCGGCGGAGAAATTTTTGGTATATGAATATACTCTGTACTATTACGTATCACGGTTCTAACGTCCTCTACGATGGCCCACAAAATTTAACCGCCTAAGGACGGTTTTAAATTTTGTACTTTTGTGGAAAGCGGAGCAATGTTTTTACGGCAGTAAAAACGGGCGAGGTAGGGTCGTGGAATTTTGTGCGTGACGACGCACAAAATATCCCTGACCACACAAATATGGTGGACACATATCAAAAGTTGATATATGTCCGACCTTAGAAAAAATATGTTAGGATATTCCCTATCCCCACTTGGGCTCATAGTAAAGTGGTACCTGCCTGCCGGCAGGCAGGTTACGCGAGCATTCCCCCCGTTAGAAATTTATGGGCTCGTAGTATAGTGGTAATACGCCGCATTCGCATTGCGGAGACACGAGTTCGATTCTCGTCGAGTCCACTGGCTTATTTCTAACGGGGCGGGTTGTCCGAATCCAGACGAACAGCGAACCAACTGCTTGGTTCGCGCGGGGAGTCGAACGGCGGAGTATGTCGCGAAGCGACAGCGAGCTGGGGCCGGCAGTTCTTAACGAGTGAAACGAGTTTAGAAACTGTGGCCGATTCTCTGTGAGTCCACCATAAGACATCCTCGCATTTTTGGTGTAATATACACCCCATAATATCGTCTTAACTTACGAAGGAGCATGCCGAAACAATTGAGACCGCAAGAACAATTTCTTGCCGCATACGATGAGTTTTCAAATTCAGTGCTCCAACACTGCACCTTTCGTATATCTGATTCAGAACGTGCCAAAGATCTCACTCAAGAAACATTCATGAAAGTATGGGAATACATTGCAGAAGGAAATGAAGTGCGCAATATGAGAGCACTCGTGTTCCATGTTTTGCGAAATCTCATTATCGATGAATACCGGGGAAGAAAGAAAAAATCTTTTTCGCTTGAGGCACTTAAAGAAGAAGGATTTGATCCTCCGGTTATGGGCGACAGTCACATTCTTGTCGAAAGCGACACACGGATTGTGACGAAAGCAATGCATGAATTGCCGGATAATTATCGCGAGGTGCTTCTTCTTCGCTATATAGACGAGCTTCCTGTGAAAGAAGTTGCGGAACTGGTCGGCGAGTCTGAAAATGCGATCTCGGTGCGGATTCATCGCGGACTTAAGATATTGAGAAAGAATTTAGGTATTGAAGAAACAGTATGAACAACAAAAAATCACCGTGGATCAATATTGTGCGTAATGTAAAATTCACAACACGTGAGCGTGATTCAATGCGTCGCACCCTTGCTCAGTTCATGGAAGCTCATCCGGTAAGAGATATAGAAAATTCACGTCTTTACATTAAACCAAGTCGGGATATTATTAAAATAAAGTTTTTAACATATAAAGCTATGATCATAGGACTTATTATTGCGTTGGTGATGGGAGGAAGCGTTTCGTTTGCAGCCGAGAATACAATTCCTGGAGATGCACTATATCCGGTGAAGGTGTATGTAAACGAAAATGCGCGCGTTGCGGTTGCGTTTTCAGATAAATTAAAAGCAGAACTTGCCGTAGAACTTGCGAATCGCAGGCTTGAAGAGGCGGGGAAACTTGCGGTACGAGGCACGCTCGATGCTGATACAGAAGCGAGTGTGGCTACGAATCTTGAGAATCGTATCAAGGATGCGCGGGCAAAACTTGCAACTCTCAAATCTCATGATGAAGACGGAGCATCTGAAATAAAAGTTGATCTTAGTTCTGTGTTAAGCGCACACAGTGCCGTGCTCGCAAAAGCAAAGAAAGAGAAAGAAAAAGAACACAACACGGGTTCAGTGCGCTCTATTGATGCTCTCGGCGTTGTTCTTGCAAAAATGGAATCTGAAGATGACGATGACGACGAAGATGGAAATCGCATGGCAATGAAAGCTCTCTTAATGGGCACTACAACAGTAATGATGAACGCATCATCGACTCCATCGATAACTCGCGAGGCGGCGGAAGGAAAAAAGAATGCGGCTCAAAATAAACTTGCCGAAGTTGCACGTAAATTAGGAAGCTCAACCACAGGAATAGCAACCACTACGGCGCAGGTAAAATTTGCCGAGGCACAGAGAGTATTTGCGCAAGGAGAAATATCGTTCACTGCCGGAGTTTACGCAGATGCGTTCTATGCTTTCAAGCAAACAATGCAACTTGCGCAACAGGCAAAACGTCTTGCCGATCTCGAAGAGGAATTCACTGGGGAATTTAGTGTGAATCTTCATGAATCAGACGATGAAGATGAAGACAACAGTACAACAACATCGGATCGCAAGGGAGACAATAAAGACAATGAGCGCAACGAAAAAGAAAACTCATCAGGGGTGAATTCTGGTATGCGTGCAAATGGAGGGATGGGTGATGATGGGGATTCCCATAGTAGAGATGAAGAAATAAAAACGGAAATAAAAACCGAATCACGGGTTGATGGAGGGGTCCGTGGAAAAATTGAAATTAAAAGCAATATTAATCTTGGGCTCTAATACTCTTATAACTAACGTACTCTTATAATTAACGAGAAAAACACGCGAGGATAAAATATATCCTCGCGTGTTTTTATTTTCAGAAAATAAGGTTTTTGTGTTTCTACCTCGAATCGATCTTTTTGAGGACTTTCGGAATTTTTTTGAAGTCTTCGAGCAATGTTCCGCGCATACCACCATTGTAGAGCGCTGCGGCGGGGTGGTAGAGCGCGTAAAAATTTCTCACCCCCATTCCTGTTACTTCTCTGCGTAAAATTTTCCCATGGACGAGAGATATTTTTTCTCCCGGGAAAAATCGTTCCAGCGCGTGTCGCCCCAAGAGAATGATAAGTTTTGGATCAATGAGATTGATCTGCTCAAAAAGCCACGGATAACACGCCGTTGCTTCTTCGGGAAGCGGGTCGCGGTTATTGGGCGGGCGATATTTGACCACGTTGGTGATATACACACCTTCGCGCTTAAGATTGATCGCTTGGAGCATCTCATTTAAAAATTTTCCTGCAGCGCCGACAAACGGTTTCCCCTGCAGATCTTCATCCCGCCCAGGACCTTCGCCGATAAACACAATATCCGCATTCGCACTTCCATCTCCGGGAACTGCTTGCGTTGCGGTTAAGCGGAGCGTGCATGTACATTCCTTGGTCCATCGCTCATTGATTTCTTTGAGGCGAACCTCTTTTTCTCCAAGGTTGTTCATTCTTTTCCTCGAAATTTTTTAAGAATTTTTATATCTTTCTCAACTTTATCGTATTCCGTTTCAAGCATCATATCTATGTTGTGTTTCTTCGCGAATGGAGTAATAAGTTTAAATCCCGCCAAACCAATATGACCATCGCCAATATGCTCATGCCTATCTTTATGGGCACCGAATTCTACCTTGCTGTCATTTGCATGCATCATTTTTATTGCTTTGATGCCGATCGTGCGCTCAACTTCTTCGATCGCCTCCGTAAATGTTTTTTTAGTGCGCCAATCGTAGCCAGACGCAAATGAGTGTTGGGTATCGAGACATATTCCGGTAAGTGCAGGATGACTAACGCCGCCAATAATCTCGGCGATCTCGCTAAAAGTATCACCAATGATTTCCCCAGCACCAGCGCTGTTTTCAATAAGCAGTTTTGTTGTCCCCGTATATCCATCGAGTGATTTCTTGAGCATTTCAATGGTTTGCGCCAGAGCTTCTTTTTTACCAAGTTCTTTTGCCGAGCCGAGATGGGTCATCACATAGCGCGCGCCCAGAAGAGATCCGCGTTCGAGCTCGTCCCGCACCACACTTCCGGAGCCGTATTTGATACGGTTGTTGGCGGACGCAAAATTTATGTAATACGGAGTATGGATATAAAAATTCTTGATGCCATGCTTTTTCATTTCCGCTTTGAATTTTTTCACCACTTCTGGCGTTAGCTCTGGTGCTTTGCCTCCTTGTGGAGAACGAGAAAATACCTGGAATGCTTCGCATCCCCAGTCGTGTGCTCTTTGCGGAGCGTTAAAAATTCCTCCCGCCGCTGATACGTGACATCCGATGTTCATTTCGACATCTTATCATTCAATTTTTGATGAAACAATCCAAACCATTATCATATTGCGTGAAATTTGACAGACCATAAAAAATATGCTAATGTTGTGAACATATAGCTCTTTAAATTATTACAGTCGCTCGCCCGAGCCTTCTCGTGATAGAACTTCTTGGTTCCTTACCCTGAAAGCCTCGTTTGGTAATTTCTAGTATACATTTTTAACGCTTCTCGTACGACTATGAAAATAGGTATAAATATAATTTTAGAGTAAAATTATGGCATGGGTAGCCTCGAAGAAATAAAATCCTTAATTCATTCTTATGATGACTGGGAGGACATCAAGAACAAACCTAGACCTTATGTCTTTGCTATTAATAAACCCGAACAATCTTTGGTGTATTTTGGTAGTACACACTCACGCGAGTCCAATAACGAACAATTTATAATTTTAGAAAAAGAATGGGAACAATTCTTGAAGAAAACAGGAGAAGAAAATAGGGTAGTGTTTGTTGAAGGAGGTTTACGAACTGTGCGTTCAACAAAAGAAGAAGCGATTCTTAAAGATTCTGAGAGTGGATTTATTACTTACCTTGCTAATCAAGCCACTATTGAAATAGTTTGCCCCGAACCAGACAGAAACACTGAACGAAAAGAGTTGCTAAAAGAGTTTACAAAAGAAGAAATACAATATTATTATTTTGCTAGAACTATACCTAGTTGGCATGAAGTAAGAAAAACGTCTGATGTAAACTTCGCAGACCACTTAGATAGATATAAACAAGAACTAAGAAAAGGAGTAGATGATGAATGGAGAGACTTTGATTTCTCTCTAGAAAATATGAGATCTATTCATAGGAAAATATTCCACTCTGAATTTGATGAACAAGATATAGACTACATAAAAAAAATACTCAATCCTACGACAGAAGAGTCAGTAGTAAACAAAGTTGCACGGGCAAGTAGCGCCTTTCGGGACGTAAATATAATTTCAAAGATAGAGGAATATTGGAATTTAGGAAAATCAATATTTGCTGTATTTGGATTTGCACATGCGGTTACAGAAGAACCTGCTTTGCGTAAGTTGCTAACTTAGGTTTGTATATTTCTACCCTTCTCGTGCTAGCACGACTTGGTGAGCGTTCGGGTAATCTAACTATAGGAGGTAATGATGTCAACGTCTACTTATTCAAAATGCCCTCATTGCGATAATGAGACTGATGGCGATCAAATTTGGTCGTGTGGTGATTGCGGTTGTGTGCACTGCAAAGAATGTGATCCAGACAATGGTTCTTGTCCCAAATGTGGGAGTCGTGAGATGAATCAAGTTGGATATATTGACTCCGACAGTGCCAGTGACGAAGAGTCGACAAGTGGTGAGTATACAAAGTGTCCACACTGTGGAAAGAATATTGTGATCCAGATAATGGACACTGTCCCGAATGTGGTGGGAGCAGAGTCAAAAATATAGGTCATATTAATAACTGAAAATAATACCCACTTCATGAACCCTCTCGTAATAAAACCACAGAGGGTTTTTCTTTTCATGGGAGTTATGTTGGAATGGTATTTTTATATTACGTAAACATATAACATGCGAGCAAGTTGGTCATCTTTTGTTGCAATAGAGATGGTGTCGATGGGTATCCAATTAGGAAATTTATAATCACATGAAACAATCTGAGTACCAGCTCTGCATTCTCGGAGAATTTTTGGAGCAAGTTTTTTTAGAACTTGTGGAGAGAGATAACAAAATAGGTGTGTTGCTTGAGTAATATTCGCATCAAAAATATTTTCGTAATGTATACCGATAGAGAGTTTTCGTGTACGCATAGTTGCGACGAGAAACGGGATGATACCATTCTCTATGCCTACTCCCGATATTTCTGATGTACGCCTAACCGCTTCAATGAGTACGCGACCATCGCCGCATCCAAGATCGTAAAGAATGCTCCCTTGTGACAAATGAAGCGCGTTCACGATTTGTATAACTGCTCGTTTCCGAACAGGGACAAATGGAACGTCGATAATAATTTTATCTCTTACAGAAAATAGGAAAAAAAAGATAGTAGTAATAATAAGTGCTACAAGTACTAAAAGCGTAAAAAATAAAAGTGGGGGTAATAAAAACATACTTTTAAATTATAGCGAATATTAGCTTCGAGTACAGTTTTTTATCATAATGATTATCTTTATGATACAATTTCTTTACAATGATAAAAAAGAAAACTTCATGGGGGCATGTTTCGGGATGGTACGACAAACTTATCGAGCGGGGAGAAGATACTTATCAAAAAAAGGTCATTTTACCAAACCTCTTACGGCTCATGGACGTTAAAAGAGGCGAAACAGTGCTTGACCTTGCATGCGGGCAAGGGTTTTTTTCTCGGGAACTATCAAAACTGGGAGCGCATGTCATTGGCGCCGATATTTCCAAGGAATTGATCACCCTTGCACGTACGCACTCTCCCAAAGGTATTCAATTTGAAGTTTCTCCGGCCGACAATCTCTCGTTTCTAAAGAATAATTCTATTGATATTATTGTGATGGTACTTGCAATCCAGAATATTGAAAACATAGACGGAGTGCTCAAAGAATGTGGGCGTGTGCTTAAGCAAAACGGAAGATTTTTTATTGCGATGAATCATCCTGCGTTTCGCATACCCAAAGAAAGCAGCTGGGGGTGGGACCAGAAATTGAACCTGCCTGCCGCTCGCCTGCCAAATGAGCACGGGCAGGCGACGCGCCTGTCTGCCGTGTCGGCACAGGCAGATGGCTCTGCGGCGCAGGTAGGAATGCAATATCGACGTGTAGACCGGTATCTTTCCGAAGTAACATCAAAAATTGTCATGAATCCCGGAGCCCGAACAAGCGTTCACACTATTTCGTTTCATCGCTCACTTCAATTTTATTTCAAAAAGTTTTTTAAGAACGGATTCGCGGTAACACGACTGGAAGAATGGATATCGCACAGGAAAAGCGAGAAAGGGCCCCGCGCGATCGCGGAGGATCACGCGCGCAAAGAAATCCCCCTCTTCCTTTGTCTTGAAATTAAAAAACTTTAATACTTCAATTATGATAAAGTTTTTTATTACCACCATAGCGCTTGCAACGATTGTCTGGGGTGGTGGCATGTTGTACCAAAGTGGGTGTGGAAATATTGATTGTATGACCAAAACGTTTTTTACGCAGGAAGAGGTTGCGGAGCCCTCTTTTTCTTCAACACAAACCACAACTCGGGAAGTAGTAAAAAAAGAAAATACTACCCCTATTCCAACTACCACAAAAATAAGTGCGGAGAAAAAAGTAAGCGCGCCGGGACCACTTAAGGTTATTCACGATGCGATTTTAGGTGAAAATCAATCAGAGCTTACTCGAATGGGTATTATTGATCAGACAAATAATGAACGTATCACGCAAGGACTTTCAATGCTTTCAGAAAATTCAAAACTCAATACTTCAGCGGAGGTAAAGGTGAATGATATGTTTGTAAAACAATACTTCGAACATGTTTCGCCTTCGGGGGTAAATGTAGATAATCTTGCGGAATCTGTGGGGTATGCTTACATCCTAGTAGGAGAAAATCTTGCGTTGGGAAACTTTAAAGATGATCGGGCGGTTGTTGTTGCTTGGATGAATAGTCCTGGCCATCGCGCCAATATTCTCAATACTCGCTTAGAAGAGATTGGCGTGTTTACGAAGAAGGGAATATTTGAGGGCAAGGAAGTTTGGATTGCTGTACAAGAATTTGGTAAACCACTTTCTTCCTGTCCCAGCATCGATCCGTCGATCAAGCAATCCATTGAAAACAATAAACGACAAACCGAATCCCTCCAAACATCCCTTAATGTCTATCGCCAAGAAATAGATTCCATGCAACCAAAGTATGGGAATGAATACAATAAAAAAGTTAATGAATATAATTCTCTCATCCCATCGTATAATCAACTCATTGAAGCAACTCGTGCGTTTGTTGATAATTACAACGCCCAAGTAAGGCTGTTTAATGAGTGTATAACAAAATAGCTCAACTTAACTTTTATCAGAAGTTTTTAATAAGAGTCTGTGGTATTTAATATTTTTTTAAACAAATTTTATCTATGCGAAATTGACATACACTAAAAAATCGTTTATAGTGTATTCGGACAGATTCAAGAGTTCTTTAAAAATCTGACCAAAATCTTAAGACAACAATCACCAAGGAGCTCAACAGTGCCAATAGTCAAAGGAACAGAAGTGATCTTACGCTCATTTCAAGAGCGATTGAAAAACGTTCTCGAGAATGAGCAGCGACCAGAGGAGGAAGGCAAACAACCAATAGCCAACCTCCTTTTTCAGTTCATAAGGAATCTAACGGGATATCTCGACATCGAAGTGGCGTACATTGATAAATTCAGTTCTGGCAGTAGTTCTCAACATTCGAAAAAGAGACCTCCATCCACACCCTTACCCAAAGTTTTTTCTATGTTGGGTAATGTTGATGGGGTTTCCTATTATTGCCGAGATGGAGAACTCTGTGAGCCACACCAAGAGCAAGAGGGTGTCGCGCCTCATTCAACGTATCCGCGAGTCCGGGTTGTTCCCATGAGCAATGTTTCGGAAAAGCTTGCCCATGCACTTGCCCAGGAGATAATAAAAAGCTTAGAATTTTTCGTATCTTCCAACAAGGAGCCCACTCCTCAGCAATGCAATGGTTTTGTGGTTAAATTCGTAGTACGTTCGACGGATGGATCCATAGGAAAACGAAAGTTCGCTTTTATTGAAAAAGAGAAGGAGGTTCAAAACTATAAGGATGCTATTGCGACATTTTCCTCGCGGTACAAAGGAGATATTGCGCAAAAAAAACTTCAACAGATGGAGGAGATATTTATTTATGCAGGTCATTGGGTTTTGATCACAAAAAATCTTTCCCCAAGAGCTTCTTCTATGGATATCGTTGTTGCGGGAATTATTCCAACAGATCTCGGAGTTAACGAGCAGTCGGAATCAGTGGTCTAAAGATGTAACAATCAGATTTTTTTTCACAAAAGCGTCCGCTACCACGGACGCTTTTTTCTTTCCCCCACACCTTTCAGAGTATTGTGTTTTTGTTGCACGAACTGCATTCAATATCCAAGATTGTTTCTTCCATGTATTGATGAATGTTGGTAATTATGTCACGAAAACGTGGGGCAACGATACCCTGAAAGGTGTGGGGGTTTTGCTACAGAATTCTTTGTGTGTACAATGGAGTAATGGCAAGGCTTGTATTTGATATTGAAACCGTCGGGGAAGATTTTGATGCGTTGGATGAAACGACGCGTGATGTTTTGACGCGTTGGATAAAAAAAGAAGTGCGGAGTGACGAGGCGTATGAATTGGCACTTGCAGAAATTAAAAGCGGTCTCGGACTTTCTCCGCTTACGGGGCAGATTGCCGCGCTCGGCGTCTTTGATTGCGAAAAAAATAAAGGAGCGGTATATTTTCAAGCACTCGGGGAAACCATCAAATCTTTTGAAGAAAATGGCGTTTCGTTCAAGCAGATGACCGAGCAAGAAATGCTGGAGCATTTTTGGGATGGAGCGAAACACTACGATGAATTTATAAGTTTTAACGGCAGAGGTTTTGATGTCCCGTTTCTTTTAGTTCGTTCTGCGGCTCATGGGGTCAAAGCAACAAAAGATTTAATGGCGAGTAGGTTCTTGAGAAGTCAGAAACCGCATGCACGGCACATTGACCTCCTCGACCAGCTTACGTTTTACGGGGCGGTGCGAAAAAAAGGGAATCTTCATCTGTGGTGCAGAGCGTTCGGCATCAAAAGCCCCAAGTCGGAAGGGATCGGCGGGGAGGATATCGGAAGGCTCTTTAAAGAAAAACGATATATCGATATTGCGCGATATAATGCCGGTGATCTTAAGGCGACGAAAGAACTTTATGATACGTGGGAGAAATATATTAGGGCGTAGAGCGTAAAGCGTGGAACGTAGAGCGTAAGTGAAAAAGGCGTCTTTAGCTCAGTGGTAGAGCGCTCCCTTCACACGGGAGAGGTCGTAGGTTCAATCCCTACAAGACGCACTATGGCAAAGTATTTTGATGAACAAAAATGGACCGAAGCTATCAAGCGGCATACTTGGTATCTTTTTCTTGCTGAAGACCTCTTGAATCTAAACAAAAAAGCTCAAGAGGGGAATGGAAAGATTACTCAAGAAATTAAGGACGAGGTTTATTCATTTTTTGAAAATCATTTAGCAAACGGTGACATAATGCTTGGCAGGCAAGGGCCTAACTGGGATCAAGAACGAAAACCAATCGATACTGTTGTAATTCACCATACGAGAGGCAACCCTAATATCACCCAGCAAAGATTAAGCGCAATGCACCTCATTCGTCTTTACGCGTTGTATTACGCGTCACCGACATATGAACCGGATAAATACATTAAAGGTCAACCGATTTACTCAAATCATTTTCGTGATGGTAAACAAGTTTTTTATGCTTATCACTGGCTTGTTCGCATGAATGGAGATGTTGAACGCTTATTGCCGGATAATGAAACTGGATGGCATGCTGGAAATTGGGAAGTAAATTGTCGGAGTGTTGCAATCTGTTTAGATAATAATTACGAAAACTCTTCTCCATCAGACGTTGTCCTTTCGGCGACTGCTAAAATCATTAAAGAAAACTATGGCAATGTTGATAAAAAAAGAATTTTCGGACATAGGGAAATCAATCCGAAGAAAACATGCCCTGGTAATTTATTTCTAGATGGATGGAAGGGAAATTTATTAGAAATCATTTAAAGTATCAATGAAAAATCACGCAAAGGTTGGAGGAAAAAAGGGGAGACCCGCGTATCGCACGCCGTCGCATTTTCGATTCAACACAAAGAATCGCGTCGTGAAAGCGAAATTTTCCAGCAGGAAACGTCCGATGTTGTAATTAATTCTATTTTGAATATAATGATTTATATGGCAAAAGACTGGTCAAAACTCTATAAGAAATATAAAGGATTGTGGGTGGCTCTTGGAGAGGACGAATTAACCGTGCTTGGCTTTGGTGCCACAGTAAAAGAGGCGGTGTCAAAGGCAAAAAAGAAAACAAGCAAGACGCCCTTTCTTATGCATGTACCTAAAACTCTCGATTCATACGTCGGCGCATTATGAAATTTAGGTACGCAAAAATTAAAACAAAGGTCTGACCTTTTTAAAATTCCCAAGGTCAGACCTTAACCCGCCAAAGCTCTTGAAGCTCACGAAACTACCGAAGCTTTTTTAGGCTCCACGTTATACGCTCTACGACTTTGTGGTACACTAAAGTATGTCACAATTTTATAAACCACATCGAAAACCCGACTGGAATTATGGCGGACCCAGATGGCGTCTTTCGCGCTCAAAAATAGATCTTTTTGTTAATTGTCCTCGTTGTTTTTATATCGACAACAAGCTTGGTACAGCACGCCCGCCAGGATTTCCTTTTAATCTCAATAGTGCCGTCGACCATCTTCTTAAAAAAGAATTTGATATTCACCGTGTCGCAAAAACCGCACACCCATTGATGAAGCATTATGGCGTAGACGCAGTTCCCTTTGTGCACAAAGACCTTGATACATGGCGAGAAAATTTTAAAGGTGTTGAACATTTTCACGAGAAAACAGGTTTTACAATCTCTGGCGCGGTGGATGATATTTGGGTGAATCCAAACGGAGAACTTATTGTCGTTGATTACAAGGCGACGAGCAAAGACGAAGAAATTACCGCCCTTGATCAAGATTGGCATGACGGATACAAGCGGCAAATGGAAATCTATCAGTGGCTTTTACGAAAAAATGATTTTAAGGTTTCCAATACCGGATATTTTGTGTACGCAAATGGCATTAAAGACAAAAAAGCGTTTGATGGAAAACTTGAATTTGATGTCACGTTGATTACCTACAAGGGTGACGATTCTTGGGTGGAGAAAACAATCACGAATATCAAGGAGTGCTTAGAGAGTGACGCAATTCCCAAGGTAGGGGATGGATGTGAATATTGCGCATACCGTGAAGCGGCGCGTGATGTGCAACTTGAGCACAAGAAGAAATAATGATAATACTATAAGCACGCTATTGAGAAAGCGAGCTGTTGGTACATGCCTGCCGGATAGGCATGTACTGGTGGTACGTGCGCTTCGGGGTCGAACATTTTATCGGGGTATAGTATGCCGGTAGTATGCATGCCACACCCCCACACCAATTTGCCGGGACATAGTATACCGGTAGTACACACGCTTCGGGTGCGTGAAGACTGGGTTCGATTCCCAGTGTCCCGAAAGAAAAAATTGGTGTGGGGGTGAAGGTGCGCCTGCCTGCCGGCAAGTGAAGACAGGGTTTGATTCTCTGTACCCCGATAAAATGTTCGACCAGAAGTCCCGGGGACTTCCGCGGAAGTTTCCATAAGAAATTTTTGAAGACCATGTTTGATTCCTAGCAGACCGACCAGAAGGAGGGACAAGTAGGTAAATAAAGTTTGTATCGTGGCGAGGCACATTTCAATATTAAAAGATGTCATTACTTAAGCGGGACGTAATATAGTGGTAGTATACATCCATGGGGTGGATGCGGTCCGAGTTCGATTCTCGGCGTCCCGACAAAAAAGTTCAAAATATTTATGGCAAAAAAAATACTTGGTATTGTGCTCATTCTAACGGGTCTCGTGGCGCTCGTCGTTCCTATTATTCCTGGAAGTATTATTATATTCCTCGGCCTAGAAGTTGCGGGTGTGGGATTATTAAAAGATCGTTTCCCGATATTAAAAGCAAGAGTAAAAAATTATTTTAAGAGACGGGAAACACCACAATGACTTCCCGCGTTATTTATCAAGAAGATACGTCATGGATATGTTCTACAAAAAAGTTATCCGATTAATTGAATACACCGGAATCATATTTTCATTACTTGCCGTGTGGTTGTCTTTAAGTGCGATATCAGCAAGTTTATCTATCGGTGGACAACAGGCGAATGTTCTTTTGTCGAATGAGACGGTTGAGGAAGTTACTCAAGAGCAACTACAGTCTATTGAATTACCAGACATCAATCTCGTGAATAATAATAACCATGGAACAATGGTATTTGTGGGCGACATTATGCTTTCACGAGGTATCGGGGAAATTATGGCGAAGCAAAATAATTGGCTTTATCCATTTAAGCACGTGAGAGAATACTTACAAAAAGCCGATCTCGTGTTCGGAAATCTAGAAGGTCCGATTTCCGGACGCGGACAAAACCAAGGAAGCATCTATTCATTTAATGCGGACCCCTATGCCGCTCAAAGTCTCACTGATTCCAATTTCACCGTGCTTTCAGTCGCCAATAATCATATTTTTGATTATGGACGTAACGCATTTCTCGACACGCTTGCCGTACTGCGTCTTTCGGAGATTGACGCGGTCGGTGGCGGAATTAATTTTGAAGATGCACATCGTCCTGTGATACGAGATGTAAAAGGCACTAAGGTGGCATTCTTGGGATACACAAATCTTCTTCCGCGTTCGCGGGGAGCAGAGGATTCTGTTCCGGCAATTTCATATCTTGACGAAAAAGTTATGAAGCGTGACATAGAAATCGCAAAAACTCTCGCGGATATTGTCGTGGTGTCACTGCATTGGGGCGATGAGTACGAAACAAA
The DNA here is from genome assembly GCA_030648955.1 of bacterium. Classification (NCBI taxonomy): domain Bacteria; species bacterium. The sequence continues at coordinate 78,239 of JAUSHB010000010.1, read as the reverse complement.
GCACAATGATTTTCAGGAACGAGTTGCGCATGGTGCAATCGATGCTGGAGCGTCGCTTATTGTTGGACATCACCCACATGTGGTGCAGGAAGTTGAAGAATATCGCGGCGGATATATCGCGTATAGCTTGGGTAATTTTATATTCGATCAAAATTTTTCAGAAGATACAAATAAGGGACTTATCCTCGAAGTAACGATACATGATAAAAAGATAAGCGGGATTAAAACTATCGGCGTTTCCTTTAATCGGACGTTTCAGCCAAGTTTTATGGATTTAGGTTATTAAACCCGCTGTGTAATAACCTTTTCTATTGCCATGACGAAAAATTATTGCGCAGCGGGGCTATTGAATTTTTAAGATTGTGATAAGATATCTTGTAATATGTTTCAAGAATTTTTATTAAAAAAATTAATCAAATCGAAATTGGGTGATGTTCCCGATGAAGAAATTAACAGGATCATCAAGATCGTTAAAGAAAATCCAACCCTATTTCAGACCATTGCTTCGGAAATTGAACAAAAAGTTAAAGGGGGACAAGAACAAATGTCCGCCGCCACAGAAGTCATGGGGAAATATGGAGACGAGTTGAAGAAACTTAGTTAGGGGATTGTGTCTGGTGCGCGTGGCAGGGGACTTTTGTCACGCGCACCAAAGTGTGTCACGTTTGTTTAACATCCTCGGTGGTATGGTTGGGTGCAGGTAGGCACTTTGTGGATAACTTTATTTCTTAAGCTTCTGTTTAATTGATATACTATTGTTGTACCCACGTGATATCTTTAAATGTTTTAAAAAACCGGCGAGTTTGATTTTCGCACTACATAATGAAACCAATCACTCTTGAGGAATTATCATCGCCGGGTTGTCACAACTGCAAGGCATTTGAGGAATTTTGGCATTCAGTGGAGAAAGACTGGCCTAACGTTTCTTACAAAAATGTAAGTATCATGGATTCAGAAGGGCAAGAGATTGCGCAGAAATATATGATATTTGCTTCACCAGGGATTATCATAAACGGGGAATTATGGGCGACAGGAGGGTTTGATAAAGAAAAATTTATTACGTACATCACAGAACTTTCAAAATAATTTATTTTATGGAATCAAAAGTTTCTAAGAAGATTGTTATTTTTCTCGCTATTGTATTGTTCGCAGTTATCGCACTAGGTCTATTTTGGCTTTTTTCGTATAAGGGAACCGTTGTGGCAGGAGATCCGAATAACCTCGGACTATTCTGGTGGATCTTCAGTTTTGCGGCCGGGCTTTCCATGATTGTGTTGCCGTGCACCTTGCCGCTCGCGTTTGTCATTGTGCCGCTCTCTATGGGACGTGGAATTGTGAAAGGTCTTGGTATGGCGCTTTCATTCGGGCTTGGTATAGCGATTACCCTAAGTCTTTACGGAGTTGCCGCCGCGCTTTTTGGAAAGGCTGCCATCGGTGCGCTCGGCTCTGATGCCGCCGAAACTATTAAAAACTGGGTGTACTTTATTGCCGGAATGTTCGCGCTTGTCTTTGCATTGAGCGAAATCGGCCTTATGAAATTCCGAATGCCGACCTATACTGGCGCAGCTCCGGCGTTCATTCAAAAGAAACAAGATTATCTCAAGGCGCTTCTTCTCGGACTTTTCTTGGGTAATGTCGGCATCGGATGTCCACATCCCGCAACGCCACTTATCTTGGTTGAGATCGCTTCAAGTGGAGACGTTCTCTACGGATGGATGCTTTTCCTTGTTCATGCGATTGGGCGAGTATTACCCCTTATTTTCCTTGCACTTCTTGGTATTATGGGAGTCAACGGGCTTTCATGGATTATTGCGCGAAAGGATAAAGTTGAACGAATTACTGGCTGGGCGATGGTTTTTGTCGCTGGATTTATCCTCACTCTCGGACTTTTCAGTCACGATTGGTGGGTGAACTCCGGGATTCATACAGGGCTTGAAAAGCTAACCCAAGAAGAATCACTTCTTAATATCGTTAAGCAAAATATTGGCAGTGCGGTAACTCATGACCATGGCATGGAAGTGGGGACAGGACTTTTTGGTCTCCCGCTCTGGCTCGGCAATTGGTTCTTGGTGTTTTTGTGGGTATTCCCTATTTGGTGGTGGTGGTTTAGGGAAAAGAATCGTGTCAGTATGATTCCCGAGGCGAATCAAGTCAAGGAAAAAGATGCGGAGCACGGTCTTTTAATGTCCCGTGAAAAATTCTTCACCACCCTCACCATAGTGTTGGCACTTATTTTTATCTACATACTTCCGCATAATTTTCTTAAACACGAAGCGCTTGAAGGCGGACATATGGGGGTCACGATTGACGAGAATATGCCTCACGGACACGATTCGACAGGAAACTCAGTTCTCGACGCCAATGATACTTCGCATGTAATGGGAGAAGAAGACAATACTCAAACTGCCGACCAAAAAACTCCCGTTATTCTTGATGAAAGCATGCCTCACGGGCACGATGATGTCGGAAATTCCATAGACTCAAATGCAACAGCGGGCGGTCACGTGATGACCGATGGGGATATGATGATGGGAAACGACCATATAATGTCCGCGAGCGCGCAATTACGTGAAGAAGGAGAAATTATCGAAGGTCTTGTGGTTAATAGTATCGCTCCAAAGAATCCGGGTGTGGGAGTGCCGGTGAAATTGCAATTTTTTGTGAATGAAAAACTGTCCGGAAAGCCGGTTGACGATCTTGAAATATCGCACGAGAAATATATTCATGTCATCGGTATGCGAGACGATCTTACGCAATTCTTCCATCTTCATCCGAAGAAAACAAAAGCGGGAACGTGGGAGGTTCTCTATACATTCACCGAGGGGGGAACATATAAAATTTGGTCTGATATAAAACAGGGCGGTACTGCTTATACATTCGGTCACACGAAACTTTCGGTGTTTGGAAAGGATGGAAGTGTCGTATCCTCCACAAAGCAGTCTGTTGATTTTCTCTCGAATACGATGGTAGGCGATTATCAAGTTGCGTTTAGTCATGGCGCGCCGCTCGTGAAGGGTAGAGAAGAAACGATTCGTCTTGCGGTAAAAAATCTCTATGGCAATGGCGTGGAGCTTGAAAGTTATCTCGGGGCACCTATGCATCTTGTGCTCGTTAAAGATGATTTAAGTGAGTATGTTCATACTCATCCGGGCGCTGCAGCCAGTCCGGGTAGTGAAATTACTCCGGACAATACCGGACACGATGATTCAGACGGTCATCACGGGATGATCGATGGAGAAGAATCCCAGTTGTCGGAAGTAATTATAAAAACAGCTCGTGCGCATGGTGGAGTGGAAGAACCCCACCTAGAATCATCGGAACTCCCGTTCAGTGTTACCTTTCCCACGGAAGGCGTGTATAAACTTTTTGCGCAGTTCAGACCCAAAGATGCAAACCTTGCGCCCGATGAAGCAATCCGCGCTGAATTTTATGTGAAGGTCGCAAAAGAGGTCAATAAACCAGTCGTGCCATCGACAAACAAGGTTGATCCGCAGGCACGATGGTGGACACTTTTTATTAGCTCGATCATTCTTATGTCACTTTTGAGTTATGGGGTGCATCGATTTTTGCAGGTTAAATGACAAAAAATAAAAATGTAAATGTCAAAATGCAAAATGACAATTGAAAATTTAAAAGTAATGAATGGTAAAATCGGAATTATAAACGTAAGAGGATTATAAGACTTAACAGGCGCATGTTAATGTTTTAATTTTTATCTTTACATTGTGACTTTAATTTTTGATTTTTAAAATTTGATTTTGTAGCCATGAATAAATACATTACATTAGGAATAGTGCTCGTCGTGCTCATTGGCGCTGGTGTCGCATTTCGTTTTTTTTCAGGAGACGAACGGAAACCCCTTGATACGGGGATTGTCCGCGAATTTACTCTGACCGCAAAGAAAGACGAATGGAAATTTGAACCCGACGATATAACCGTCAATCAGGGCGACAAAGTTATGTTGAAGATAGTAAACGAAGATAGTTATGACCACGGCATTGCTATCGACGCGTTTGGCGTTTCAGAAAGAATTCCGGCACTTTCAACCATCAACATTCAATTTGTGGCGACACAACCGGGCGAATTTCCATTTTATTGCTCTGTCCCATGTGGTGATGGGGAGGTAAATGGGCATGCCCGTGGCCACATAGATCAGGTGGGCAAGCTTCATATAAAATCTCTTATGGAAACACGGTAATATAATAATAAATAATGTATGGCAAAACTAGTACTCAAAGTAAAAGGAATGCATTGCGCATCGTGTTCGATTCTCATCGACAAGTTGGTTGGCAAGCAGCCGGGTGTCACGAGCGTAAAAACAAATTATGGCTCGGCAAAAACAGCGATTGAGTTTGATGAATCAAAAATTTCTCTCGAAACAATTGACGCGTTTGTCAATAAGCTCGGATATGATGTGATTCGTCCCGATGAAGAGAGCGCAACGATCGAAGAAGAAGAACAAAAAGAAGCAAAACAGATCAAACAGGCGCGAAACCGCGTGATCGCGGCATTTATTTTGGCCGCTCCCATTGTTGTGTATTACATGGCGGTTCATATGTTCAATCTCCAGCACGTGCATCAGCTCTGGGGGATCGATCTCAATTACTTCTACTGGATACTTTCAACGCCCATTCAATTTGTTATTTGCTGGTCATTTTATAGGAATGCATTCACGGCGATTCGTGTCGGATCGGCAAATATGGATGTGCTCGTAGTCCTCGGAACTTCCGCCGCATATTTTTATAGTATGATCGGATTCCTTTGGTTTAATATAAGCCATCCATTTTGGGAAAGCTCTGCTGCGCTTCTCGTGTTTATTCTTCTCGGCAGATACATTGAAGTGCTCGCGCGCGGGAGAGCGTCAAACGCTATCAAAGAACTTCTTAAGCTTGAAGCAAAAGAAGCTCATGTGGTGCGCGATGGAAAGGAAATGACGGTTCCCATCAATGAAATTAAAGAGGGAGATATTGTTGTGGTGCGTCCGGGAGAGAAAATCCCCGTGGACGGCATTATTGTTGAAGGGAGGACTCATATTGATGAAAAGGTAGTAACAGGAGAATCATTTCCGGTTGGCAAGGGTGTCGGAGAAGAAGTAATCGGCGCCACCATAAACCAAGAAGGACTTATTAGGTTCAAAGCGACCAAAGTCGGGAAAAACACGCTTTTATCTCAAATTGTCAGAATGGTTGAAGAAGCACAGGCATCTCGCGCCCCCATTCAGGATCTTGTGGATAAAATCAGCGAATACTTCGTGCCTGCCGTGGTGGTTCTTTCGATATTGGTTTTTGTCGGCTGGTATTTCATTGCGGAGCTGCCGTTTAGGGCGGCGCTCATGACGACGATTGCAGTGCTCGTGATCTCGTGCCCGTGCGCCATGGGTCTTGCGACACCGACAGCGCTCGTGGTGGGAATCGGACGTGCGGCAAAATATGGAATTATTTTGAAGGGCGGCGAAGCGCTTGAAAAAGCATACAAGGTTACGGCGATTGTGTTTGATAAAACGGGAACACTTACAATAGGAAAGCCAGTGGTAACAAATTTTCTCATGCTTCCATTAGCCCAAGTTGATGAGGGGGAAGCAGTATTCCTCGCGGCGTCCGTAGAACAAGGATCCGAACATCCTCTTGCCCGCGCAGTCATTGAGAAAGGAAAAGCGCAAGGGGAACTCGTATCGCCGAAAGATTTTAAAGCTATTTCTGGATACGGCGTGTATGGGATGGTTTTTGATAAGGGAAGCGATAAGAAAGTTGAAATTGGAAATCCTGCGTATATGAAAAACCTCGGTATTGATATTGCTTTATACCAAGATAAGGTTGATACATTGCAGGGCGAAGCAAAAACAGTTGTGTTTATGGCAGTCGATGGAATTCCTACCGCGATGATCGCAATGGCGGACACATTGAAGCCATTTGCAAAAGAAGCTATCGCGGAATTGAAAAAAATGGGCAAAGAGATCGTGATGATTACTGGCGATAATAAAAAAACAGCAGAAGCGATCGGACGTGAAGTCGGCATCGATCGGGTGATGGCGGAAGTGTTGCCGCAAGATAAAGCAAAAATGGTTAAACAGCTTCAGGCAGAAGGAAAAACTGTCGCGATGGTGGGAGACGGTATTAATGACTCGCCTGCGCTTGCGCAAGCGGATGTCGGTATTGCAATCGGTTCGGGAACTGATGTCGCTATTGAAACGGGCGAAATCGTGCTCGTGAAAGACGATCTTCGCGACGTGGTGACCGCGATCCAACTTTCCGGAAAAACAATTAAGAAAGTTTGGCAGAATCTTTTCTGGGCGTTCTTTTATAACGTTATTGCTATTCCAGTCGCCGGAGGAATTCATCTCCTGATAACAAAGACTGCGTTCGTGGGTGGCGTCCCCGCGGCTTGGGTGATTGTGATGAGTGAAAACTTGGGAAGATTCGGAACATATTTCTTGAGCCTCTCGCAAGCAACGCTCCGCCCAGAAATCGCGGGATTCGCCATGGCATTCTCATCAGTATCAGTCGTTCTCAACTCCCTCCTCCTCAAGCGTTATGTCCCGCCGATTGAGAAGGGCGTTAAGTAATTATTCAAATTCTATAACATCTAACGCGATTAAACTTTATGATGAAAAAAATAAATATAGATATAAACCACCTTGTGGTAATTACATCGATTATTCTCGGTTTTATGGTGGCATTTTGTGAGGTGATTAATTACAAATATCATATATGTTCCGGGGTAGGAATAATTTCTATTAGTGTTGTAATCATTTTTGTTACTTTTTCGGTGGGTATTCTTTCAATGTTTAGCCAGCAGTCCTTAAAAGAAAAGCAAGAAAAAGGAGAACATGCTCCTAATGCCTTGCTTGTCATCGCTAGCTTTATTGCGTTTTCTATTAATATCTTTTTTATTCTTATTTGGCTTGGTCATATAATCATTTTTTAAAAATATAAAAGCGTTATGTCCCGCCGATTGAGCGTAGTATAGAGAAGTGATATAGTGTTGGGCATGAAGTCCGGTGTCGTAATTGTAATAAGTATCCTCGTCCTTAGTTTATTGCCGGTGTGGCAACATGACAGTTTATTTGGAGGTAAAAGAATTAATTCTCTCGAGTATTTTGGTAATTGTTGGCAGGGAGATGTAAGATTATGTGATTACAACCCTTTTGATTAAAAAAACACTATGGAAAAAATAACACTTGATATAGGAGGAATGCACTGCGGGGCATGCGCGACTGGCATACAAATGCTTGTATCCGGGATGGATGGCGTTAAATCTATCTTTGTCGATTACGATAAAAAGAAAGGAGAGGTAGAGTTTGACTCGGCAAAAGTGACTAAAGATGCTATTATTAAGTCGATTGCGGAACTTGGATATACGGCGACGTAAGAAAAATGTAAAATGTAAATATCAAAATTAAAAATGACAATTAAAAATGCAAAATAAAAGGGAAAGGTCTCTAAAATTTTAAATTTTACAATGCCATTTTGCACTTTGATTTTTAAACTTTGATTTTATAACATGGACATTTATATATTTCTCGTCATCGTTCATCTCATTGGAACCGTTCTCGGTGTAGGCGGGGCAACGTTTATTGAAATCTTTCTTACCAAATCACTTAGAGATGGTCATGTAGACCCTGTAGAAGGTGATTTTCTTAAAACAACATTCACAGTAGTGCGAGTGGGTCTCATCCTCGCCCTTCTTTCTGGTTTCGGGTTTCTTCTTTACTATCAGCTGAACGGGCAGGCATTCAAACTTTATAATCCACTTCTCTGGGCAAAACTCACTATTGTCATTGTTATTGCCGCTAATGCGCTCCTCCTTCAGGCGCATAAAATTTCTCTCTATTGGGGAAGTGCATTTTCTTTTGTATCATGGTATGGAGCTCTGATTGTTGGAGTTTTTCTTACCAATGCGAAGTCATATTCATATTTTGAGGTGATGCTATACTATACGATCGCAGTTATTGCGGGAAGTATCATTCTGGATCTTATTAGAAAATCCTCTAGCGCAAAAGCATGATTACCCCACTACTAACATTTTCCTTGATCGCCCATGTGATTCTTGGAATCATAGCTGTTGCCGCGTCCTATGCGGTATGGTTGGAACTTATCAAAAAATCTCCATCCGTATCCTTCCTCAAGAAATCCTCGCTTATCTCTTTTTTCTCGTATCTTTTCTCATGGTTTTCAGGGGGTTACTATTACGTTGTGTATTATGGAGATATTCAAAAGCCAAAAATTGTTGCCGGAGCGTATCCGTGGGCGCACAAAATTTTTACGGAAGCAAAGGAACATATTTTTCTCTTCCTTCCTTTTGCAGCCCTTGCTTTGCTGATCGTTATATGGAAAATGAATCAAGATTTATCACAGAATGAGGGGTTACGAAAAGGGGCCGTATTTCTTGCTGGATCGATAACTGTATTAGGACTTTTAATCGCACTAGCCGGCATTATCATATCGGGCGCTGTGCGCTAAAAATATATGGAAATTTCAAAAACAAAGCTGGTAAACGCATGTATTATTGGAGCGATCTCCGCGGTAATTTTCATTGTCGTGCTTACTATTGTCGCCGATCTATATGCACCGCTTAAAAAACTTCTCAAGGACGCGCATTACCACCATTGGGTGGGGAAAGGAATATGGGCGACTATTTTTTTTGTTGCGGTCACTTCTGGATATTTTTTTATAAAAAAAATAGATACAAGCGATAGTACCACCCGCTTCATGCGCGCTCTTGCGTGGACTTTAATTTTCGGCGCGCTCACGCTTTTCCTATTTTTTACGTATGAATTTTTCAAACACTAATTAGTTGTTCCTCGATATCATTTGCAAAAACCTTTAGTTTTGCTACGATTATCGTATCACTCATTAAAAATTGATTATGGCAAAAAAAATCTATCTTCTTGTTGGTCATCCTGACAAAGAGACCATGTCGGGAGCCCTTGCATCCGCCTATGAAGAGGGTGCTAAAAGTGCAGGGCATGAAGTCAGGCGTACTAATATCGGTGATCTTGTGTTTGATCCGATTTTACACAAGGGATACAAGGTGATTCAGGCGCTCGAACCCGACCTCTTGAAAGCGCAAGAGGATATTAAATGGGCTGATCATATTGTCGTTATCTACCCTAACTGGTGGGGAACAATGCCCGCGCTTCTCAAGGGGTTTTTTGATCGGGCATTTATTCCCGGATTTTCTTTTAAGTTTCATAAGGTTGATTTTGGATGGGATGGTCTCTTGCGCGGTAAAAGTGGTCGCGTGGTCATCACAATGGACACAAACCCGTTTCATACGCGCATGCTCTTTGGTGATTTCACCAATGAACTTCGCCGCGCAATTCTAATGTTCTGCGGTGTTCGCCCTGTGTGGCTTACGACGATTGGTCCGTTGCCGCGCATGAGCGATGCAAAGAAAAAAGCTGTTATTGAAAAAATTCGCGATTTTGGACGCAAAGGGATATAACGTAAACTTGAGTTAAAAATGTAAGGGCGTTCTCGGTGTCTTCATGTTCTTATCACGAAGGTATCTGTATGATTGGGAACAGTCACAGTACATTTCAGTACATTTCAGTACATTTTTCTCGTCGTAACTTGTCAACTGGGAGGATATTCATATGAGTACACAACGGAGTATTGTGCAAAATGGCAACACAACAGCATCAATTTTCTTCGCAGAGGGAGTATTTCATGCAGGCGTAGGGGAAGTTCAAGGAGGGGAAATAGAGAAGAAGCCCTCTTCCAATAAGGTCGAATTTTGTTCCGTGTGTGGCAATGTGGGGCATAATGCCAGTGACTCATGTTGCCCATATCGAGCAATCGATTTTCAGTGAAGTAATAGGTACTTGTTTTACCCCCGTGCTTTTTATGGCACGGGGGTTAGTGTTGTGGTAAACTAGTTATTTCGTGTCGCCATAATCATAATCACTCATGTCTTTATCTATCGGCATCGTAGGGCTTCCCAATGTGGGCCCCAGTAGTACAGCAAAGCTGACTACGGGGCGAGTAGTGGTAATCTAATACTTTATTTCATCGCATTTATTATGTCGTTATCTATAGGAATTGTTGGTTTACCGAATGTCGGAAAGTCTACACTATTTAACGCGTTGACGGAAAAATCCGTTCCCGCGGAGAACTATCCATTCTGCACCATCGATCCGTCGGTAGGTGTTGTTGGTGTACCCGATGAGCGTCTTGGAAAATTATCTGAATTTTCACAATCCGCAAAAACAGTTCCGGCGGCAGTTGAGTTTGTGGATATTGCAGGACTCGTGAAAGGCGCTTCTGAAGGCGAGGGGTTGGGAAATAAATTTCTTACGAACATTCGCGAGACGGACGCGATACTTGAGGTTGTGCGGATTTTTGAAGACGATAACGTGATTCATGTAAGCAACCGTGTAGACCCTGTGGATGATATCGAAGTGATCAATCTCGAACTTGTTCTTGCAGATTTACAGACCGTTACCAAACGACTCGGGAGTGTTGAAAAGGATGCAAAGCGGGGAGACAAAGTTGCAGTCGCCGAAAAGGCGGTTTTGGAAAAACTGGACAAAGTATTAACAGAAGGCAAGCTCGCGTCATCCGCAATTCTTACTGATGATGAAAAAAATGCCGTCAAAAGCCTCAACTTTCTTACCACGAAGCCAATTCTTTACGCACTCAATAAAAAAGCTGGCGGGAAAAATCTTGATGAGATGCAAGACGAGCGATTCAAAAAACTTACTGATTTTCTCAACGGGATGAACGCCTCATGGGTAGTGATTGACGCAAAAGTTGAACAAGAACTCTCGGGGATTACTGGCATGGAACGCGAGGAGTTTAAAAAAGAATTGGGTGTCAAGGACGGTTCGGGAATTAACGAGCTTATTAAAAAAGGATATGAGATGTTGGGACTCATCACATACTTCACGACAGGAGAAGATGAAACACGCGGATGGACGATCAAAAAGGATTCCACAGCGCCCGTTGCTGGAACCGCGATTCATAATGATTTTAAGGACAAGTTTATCCGCGCAGAAGTCATATTTTGGCAAGACCTTTTAGGCGTCGGTTCCTACGCAAAAGCTCGCGAAAAAGGGCTTGTACGGACGGAAGGGAAGGAATATGTTGTTAAAGATGGCGATGTGGTAGAATTTAAGATCTAAGAATCTTGAATTATATAGGATTACCCTATATAATCTGAAAGTTGATTGAATTTTAGTGTATTACATACACTAACCTTGCTCACCAGTAATTCTTATGGTAAGTTTTCGATAGTAGTTTAGTTCTTCAAAACTCAATTTACGAGCGAGGTGAATCATCATGCCACCAGATACAGTGGAATTTGACGTTATACTGACATTTCCTGATAAAGATCTTAACCTTGATCCCAATCGCTATACTGGGAATGAACCCGAAATTTTGAAAGCACTTTTACAAAAAGGGCTTTCAAATAAGAAAGGACATTTAACACCAAAGGGGCGTAAGTATTTTTCAAGCGATGAATCTCGATTCATCGATGTACGACTCTCATCATTTCTTGAAAGTAATTATGATAATCATGATCGGGCATGTGCGTATCGAGATTATGGAAAATATGTCTCGACGTGTCCTCGAAAAGTCACATTATCATTTTGTTTTACTGTAAGTGACTTTATGGAAGATCCGCTACGTTATGGGGGTAAAATTGATCCATTACTTGTTGAGCAAGGTTTTTTCAACGAGGATGGCTATCTTGCCTCGAAAGCAATATCTGCTTTAGAACAGGCGAGGTCTCACAGTAGGGAGAGAACCTCCAAACGTATCGCAAAAACATTATCACAGGATTAATAACTATTGCGTTAAGCCCCCATGGACATGGGGGCTTAATTTTTGTATAATTCTTAATTATGGAAACACCAATACAAAAACCAAAAACAACTCCTAAAGATTTTTTTCTTAATCTCGCCGTGATTGCAACACTGTATGTGAGTGTGGTGAGTATCCTCAACCTCTTATTTGAGGTAATTAATCGCGTGTTCCCTGATCCGTTGCAGATGTATATCGATCCATATTCTTCAACCATTCGATGGACTATTGCTTCACTTGTTATTATTTTCCCGCTCCATATTTTGTTTTCATGGATCCTCAATCGTGATATTGAAAAAAACCCAGAGAAAAAGGAACTCTCGGTTCGTAAATGGCTCACGTTCCTCACCTTATTTATCGCAAGTGTAATTATCGCGGTAGATCTTATCGTGCTCATCAATACATTTCTCGGGGGAGAAATTACTACGCGCTTTATTCTCAAAGTACTCGTCGTGCTGGCAGTGATTGGTTCTATTTTTGGGTATTACATGTCAGATATTCATGGGAAGTTTACTCAAGAAAAGGGTCGTAGGTATTTTGTTTGGGGATCCACATTGTTCATCCTTGTCTCAATTGTTGTTGGTTTTATGGTGATGGGATCCCCCCAAGCACAACGTCTGGTTCGGCTTGATGATCAACGAGTCCAAGCACTGAGCAGTATCCAATGGCAAATTGTTAATTACTGGCAGCAAAAAGAGAAATTACCAGAGACACTCGATCAACTTCATGATCCCATCGGTGGGTTTATTGTTCCGACGGACCCTGTTTCTGGGGAGGCGTATGGATATGAAACTACGGGGAAGAATGCATTTAAACTCTGTGCTACCTTTGGCGCCTCAAACCAAGGCGGTCAAGTGTCTTACGAAACTTCTCGCCCGGTTCCTATGCCAATTCCAGCCAAGGGATACGGGAATGGCCTTGATGAAAATTGGCAACACGGTGTTGGGAAAACATGCTTTGACCGTACGATTGACCCCGAACTCTACCCATCACTGAAAAAAAAGTAATCTTTTTGTTTTAAAGCGCGACGTGCACATTGTGCACGTCGCGCTTTTTCGTTAGAATGGGTCATATATATTATGAAGAAAAATAAATCATACGACCACAAAAAGATTGAGAAAAAGTGGCAAAAGGAGTGGGCAAAAAAGAAACTCTATAAAACACGCACGGACACAAAAAAGAAAAAGTGTTATGTTCTTGACATGTTTCCATATCCATCAGGCGAAGGTCTTCATGTTGGGCATCCCAAGGGATATATCGCAACGGATATCTACGCGCGGTTCAAAAGAATGAACAATTTTAGCGTGTTGCATCCAATGGGTTGGGATGCATTCGGACTTCCCGCGGAACAATACGCGATCAAAACCAAGACTCACCCTCGCGTGGCCGTTTTAAAAAATACCAAACGCTACAAAGAGCAGCTTTCTATCATTGGATTTAGTTACGATTGGGAACGAGAGATCAATACCACTGACTCGGAATATTATCGATGGACACAGTGGACATTTTTACAGATGTTCAAAAAAGGGCTTGCGTATGAATCGCACGAGCCGATCAATTGGTGTCCATCGTGTCAGACAGGCCTTGCCAATGAAGATCTTGAGGGAGATCGGTGTGAGCGATGCGGCACGGTCGTGGAGAAAAAACCTGTGCGACAGTGGGTGCTTCGCATCACTAAATATGCTGACCGCTTGCTCAAAGACCTAGACATGCTTAACTGGCCGGAATCGATCAAAGAGTCTCAACGCAATTGGATCGGAAGAAATTATGGCGTTAAATATAAACTTAAAGTAAAAGGGAAAGATAAATACATAGAAACATATTCGACTCACTACGAAGCTTTTTTTGCAGATACTTTTGCTGTAATTGCCTCTGATCATAAACTTTTACCCGAACTTCTATCAGATATTCCTGAAAAAAATGAAATTATTGAAAATGCAGAAAAAATTACAGCACTTCGCAGTAGTGCTGGTTTTAAGACAGACGAAATATGCGAAGGTGTTTTTACGGGTGTTTATCTTGAGGACCCTATAACCAAACGAGACCTTCCTCTTTGGGTGAGTAGTTATGCTTTAGCCGATTATGGCACAGGTATTGTAAAATGTTCCGCGCATGATAATCGTGATTTTGCTTTTGCAAAGAAGTATGGAATCAATCTTATAACAGTACTGCTTCCTGACGACGAAACACTACAAAGTAAAGTAGAGAATTATGAGATTTGTTTTTCTGATTTTAAACATTCAATTATTCTTGAACCAAAAGAATTTAAAGGCAGAAGACCAGATGAAGCAAGGAGCGATATTGCAAATTATATAGAAAGTCATAAGTGGGGAGTAAGAAATACCCAATATAAGTTAAAAGACTGGGTATTCTCTCGTCAGCGCTATTGGGGCGAGCCGATTCCGCTTATTCACTGCAAGAAATGTGGTGTTGTTGCAGTTCCAGAAAAAGATCTTCCTGTTAAGCTTCCTAATGTTAAATCATACGAACCAACGGGAACAGGGGAATCACCACTTGCGGGGATTTCTAAATGGGTCAACGTAAAATGTCCCACATGTAAAGGTCCCGCGAAGCGAGAGACAAACACGATGCCGCAATGGGCAGGGTCTTCGTGGTATTACCTTCGCTATGTCGATCCGAAAAATAAAAAAGCGCTTGTTGACAAGAAAAAAGAAAAATACTGGTCGCCGGTTGATATGTATGTCGGCGGAGCGGAGCACGCGACACGCCATCTTATCTACGCGCGCTTTTGGCATAAGTTTCTTTATGATACTGGAGCAGTGAACTATGTGGAACCATTTTCACGTCTTCAAAATGTGGGAATCATTCAGGCGGAAGACGGACGTAAAATGAGTAAACGCTATGGCAATGTGGTGAACCCGGATGATATCGTGGCGACCTATGGCGCCGATACGCTTCGTTTGTACGAGATGTTCATGGGGCCGTTCAACCAATCTGTCTCATGGAGCACGGAAAGCATTATCGGACCGCGGAGATTTTTGGAAAAAGTCTGGCGGCTTACAGAGAAACTTGCTCTTGTTGATGATGTCACCCTTGAAGCGCTTACCCATAAAACAATAAAAAAAATCACAGAAGATATTGAATTATTCAGTCTCAATACGGCAGTTTCAGCACTCATGATTTTTATTAATGGCATAGAGAAAGCGAAGCCTTCGAAAAATCAGTTTGGGACACTCCTCCTCCTTCTTGCTCCATTCGCGCCCCATGTGACCGAAGAGCTTTGGGAGACACTAGGGCACAAGAAGTCGATCCACATTGAACCGTGGCCCAAGTGGGATGAGGCGAAAATACGAGAAAAATCGGTGACGATCATGATTCAAGTTAACGGCAAGGTACGGGGAAGTTTTATTACCCCCACGGGAATTTCCGAGGATGACGCAAGGGCGCATGCATTAACCGAGGAGAGCGTGCGAAAGTGGACAGAAGGGAAGGATATCAAAAAAGTAATCTATGTGAAAGGGAAACTCGTGAGTATTGTTATATAGCGGACGACAAGCATTGTATGTATTGGGTTACTGTGCGGTGAGATTTTAGGCAGGTTCTAAGTCACTCTCACTTCTTGTCAGATCATAAGGGTAGAGCTGTATGAAGGGGGACGCATGACCTCATCTAAGAATGTTACCGAGGATTAATCTGGGCGCGATTAACTTTTAATGCAAAAAGTATATCACAAATGCCATCGTCCGCGCTTTTGAATTTCTCTAACCAAGACATCAATTTCTTTTCTTAGTTCGAATGGATCAAGACTCTTAAAGAGACGCGTAAGCGTCTCTTTTGTTTTCTGTGATATCTTTGGATGAGCAAGCACTCGTTCATACGGAGTTTTAGCCACATCATATATTTTCTTGATTCTCGAACCGATTCTTGTTTTCTTCACACATTTTACTGAAGGCTGAAAAAAATTAATGTACAATCGAAGCGGTCCGCGATACAAAGTTTTCATCAGCTTAAGTACTTCTTCAGTATCAAATCTTTGGTATCCCAATACTTGTCTGACGGTCGTATAATTCTTCTGCTCGATATGTGCATTGTCATTTTTCTTGTACGGCCTTGATCTGGTAAAAATGATTTTGTTTTTTAAACAATATCCATACAACTGACGATTGATGAATTCTGATCCATTGTCGGAATCGATACCGGCGAGAGTAAAAGGCAGTCTCGCTTCAATCTCTCGCATACCGTCCAATACGCGTTCTTGAGCTTTACCCATGACAGCTTCCGCCTCAAACCAAGCTGTCGCAATATCCGTGGTATTTAAGGTCGAAATGAACATTCCAGCACCACTGTCTCCGCAGTGAGCAACCAGATCAATCTCGGAAAACCCGGGATCTGTTTCTTCCCACACGCCGACCCGAAGCGGTATCTCGCTTTTCAACAGTGTTCCCGGCCTGGTCGTTGAAATACCTTTGATGGCATTTCTTTCTCTGACCCGCGTAATCATCCGATCAAGAGTGCTTTTGCTCATGACGCGAACTTTCATTTCTGTTATCGGATCAGTTTTAATATGTCCAAACTCAATTCCTTTATCAATCATTGTCTCAAGTAAGGGATATATTCTTCTTGAACCGATACCACCCAAAGCTTCATATAGTTGTTCCACAACAACCTCGACATACCCGTCGTATTTTCTTTCACGATTTCTCGTATGTTTCCCCGCTATGCCTTCCTTACTATGCGGAGTCATTTGAAGTTCTCGTAGTTTTCTAATCGCCGATTTTTTATGATATCCCGTGATAGCTCCAAACTCATCTAGAATTTTCCCCTTTTCGTCTTTACTGGCCTTTAAATATCTTGGTAGTATCTCTTTTGTTACTTCATGTTTTGTATGCATTTTCATATGCACCAATACTAATCCTTGGTAACCTTTTTCGTGAGGTCACGATACCTTGGCTGGTAACATTTTTGGTGAGGCCATTCGGGGTATTTACAACACGCCACACTTCATATATACTCTCCCCTAGATACAGATCACCGTACCTGAAAAGTAGCCCCTTAACACCATAGATACCACTCGCGACCCTAGGAGGTCACTCATGCTTTTGAAGAAAAAGGTAGCATCCGTTGCAATCGCAATCACCATTGCGTGTACTGCACTTGTTCCTTCATTTGTTTCCGCAGGTGAAATCAACCACGCCTTAGCGTCAAACCCAACCGCAGCTCTGGCAGAGATCGAGAAGATCGGTCTTCCGCTCTCGGATGCTGATGCGGCGGAGATGAGGGGGGAGGGGTGGTTTATCAATAAAATCATAGGTGCAACTTACAATGTAATTGCTGGCTGGATAGGAAGCGATTCTCGCTTTACCTTGTTTTCACCACTAAAAGCTTGTGCACCAACCATTCAACAGCCTTCATGTTGAAAATACAGTAACCTTCGGTGGGTTGGATTTATCCAACCCACTTTTTGTAACAAAATATGATAAAGAAAACACTCTTAAAAATCAAGGAATTTTTTAAATGGTTGGTACAGGATATTTGGGCATCATTATTTTAATATATATGAATATACAAAAATTCTTTAATCCGTTACTTGCAATGCAAATGTACAAGGAGCACAGAATCTCTCAATTGAGTGTCGCTGTGTATAAATGGGTCACGTTTTTTTCAGTGTATATTTATTTATTTTCAATAATCTTTGAACCCGCCGCACCCTCATGGTACGACCCATTTCTGGGCATTTTAGGAGTTGCGCTGTATGGCGCACCCTTCATTATTTTTAACAAAAAAAATTGGATTAGTGGGAGTAATTTTAGTGATTGTTATGTAATTCTCCATGTAGTCAGTCTTGCTAATATGTTTCTTGCGAGCTTGTTTCTGATAGTATTTGGTGGAGTAATATTATTACCAAGAGGATACGATTCTTATATTTTTTTGCAGATTGTCGATGTGGTTACATTGAGCATTGGGATTAGTACTGTGGTTATTGGTTTTTTACATTTCAAAAAAATAAATACAAATAAGTAAAATGGTGTGTTTTTTATAAAGATAATAGATAATAGGTGGGATAATAGGTGGGATAATAGGGACAGCCGTAATTGTTTCGGTAATTGTGTGGCGTAATATTTGAATTCCCGATCTCCTCTGTCAATATCTCACAGTTAGATTTTTCGTGAGGTCACGATACTTGCCACACTTAGATTTTTGGTGAGGCCATTCGATTGTGTTCAAGCTATGGAACATAATTGACAGTTGATCAGAGCTTCTTTAGCTCTTTTTAGTCCGACCTTTTGATTTAATTTTACATCGATAAATTCCATAAGTTTTTGTACTTGCTCCGTCTTTTTAATCCTCCTCGCCCCCGCAAGCCTCTTACTTTGTTTCGCCAAATACTTTTGATATTTCCCCACGATTTCAAACGCACTTTCTTCATCCGTTTTCCATAATTCATAGAATGCCATCGGTGTCAGGTATCCCAGTGCTTGATGCGGTCTCACGAAGTTGTAGAAGTGCTCCCATACTGCCGTCGCTTCTTGTTGCTCCCCAAATGTTTTCTTGAAACCGCCTTTCTGGTAGAACTCAAGCTCATCCGTGAGGTGCGATCTCTCGACTCTCGGATTGTCAGTTGGAGTCCCTGCGTTTGAGTAGAAGTGGAAGACGGTATCTTTCTTGAGCATCTCGCGGAGCTCCCCCTTGTTCTCGCTCCCATTGTCGGTGTTCGCACATGCGGTACGGAATGGAAACTTTTCTTTTGACTCCGCATACGCAATTGCAGAGCCATCTGCGGTGCTGTCTTTCGCGAGCGTGAGTGCTCGGATTCTCGTAAAAGAATCTGTTGCTGTATGTTGATACCAGAAGTTGCTCACGGTGCCGTGTGTATCGTTTGAGCTTGGTTTTACAGCATATTTCATGTCTTTCTCCACAAGTGCTCCCGGTGCCAAATCCTTGATTGCTTTCTGATTGCTTTCGGCGGGCGGTATCTTACAAACAACTCTGCTTCCGGTTTCTCTCTTTCCAATTTTGCTTTCCATGCACGCTCATTCTTCAGTGATATTTTTGGGTCAATCTTCTTGTGTTTGTGCAGATATTTGTTCACGGTGTTGGGGGCAACGACGATGTGATGGTCTCGCAGAAGCACCACCGCAATCTTCTGTTTTCCCCACACATTCTTTGACAGAGCCCTCACTTCCAGTATCTTACCCTCCACTTCCTTCGATATCCTTTTTCTGTTCCGCGTATTCTTTGGAGCTTTCGATTCCGGTTCAAGCGAGCGGGGATCTTTCCTGTGCTTTTCAAAGACTGCCTTCAGCTCCGACAGCCACTGTCTGGAAATCCCGATATTGCGTGCAGCGACAGTCACATTCCCGCCCTGTTCTTTGTAAAGCGCATACATCCAGCATAGTCTCTTCTTTGCCTCGCTCGACAATTGGTAATGGTTTGGATTCAGCTCCTTTTCAGCAGTATTTCGCATACGCTCAAGGCTACGCCTTTTGATCTCCCCCAGCCAGTCGTTTCTTAGCGGTATTTTCAGGTTGTTCATTGTTTTCAAGGGGCTCGTCTACTGTCAACTATACACTGACCCAGTGCAAATATTTGACTTATTTCTCCATTAATGCTAAAAATATAGCAACCATATATTAATTATCAAATAGTATAAATATTCTCCCCATGGCAAAAACTATAGCCTTCAAGCCCAAACAAGTTGTTAAGAAACTTCTTACCGTAATACCGGAGCGAGCCCGAAACGTAATCGAGGGCCGTTTTGGATTGAGTGATGGGAAGAAAATGACGCTTGAGGCAATAGGGAAAAAGTACTCAATTACACGAGAGAGAGTGCGTCAGATTGAAAATGCTGCACTTGAAATTATTAGAAAATCTGAAGTTTTCAAGCAATCACAGGAATCATTTAGCGACCTTAAGGATGTACTTGTTTCATTGGGTGGAGTAGTGGACGAAGAAAGCCTTTTGACGCACATTTCAACAGATAAAATTATTCAGAATAATATAAACTTTTTACTCGTACTCGGGCATCTTTTTGAGAAACACAAAGAAGATGAACACTTTAAGAATCGCTGGGTTGTCGATAAAAATATAGCCGAAAGAGTTCATCAATCTCTCAAAAAATTATTTGAAAATATTTCAGACGACGATCTTATTTCTGAAGCAGAAATGATCGCTTCCTTTCTTGACCACCTCAAAGACATTTCAGAACAATATAAAAATGAAGAAATTCTCAAACGATGGCTTTTTCTTTCAAAAAAGATTAAAAGAAATCTTATGGGGGAATGGGGCGTTTCAACATCACCCAATGTGTCTGCACGTGGTGTGAGAGATTACGCTTTTTTAGTGCTTCGAAAACAAGGAAATCCCATGCATTTTACCGATGTCGCGAAAACAATATCAGATGTTTTTGGAAAGCGTGCTCATATTGCAACAACACACAACGAACTTATAAAAGACAAACGTTTTGTTCTTGTTGGACGAGGTCTCTACGCTCTCTCTCAATGGGGCTATGAAGGCGGTGTTGTGCGTGATGTTATTGGCAAGATTCTCAAAAAAGAGGGACCCCTTACAAAAAAAGAAATTGTAGATCGTGTGCTCAAAGAACGACAGGTGAAAGAAAATACTATTATGGTAAATCTTCAAAACAGCAATTATTTTGCACGAGACGAGAAAGGGAAATATCGAGTTACGGCATAGACAAAGACAGAGCTTCAATAGCTTCAGGAGCTTGCGGGATTTGGAAGCCTTGCTTCCAAATCCCTTTTAAGTCTTCAGAAAGCTAACGAAGCTTATGAAGCTCTGGAAGCTTTATTCCACTACCTAAAATCGATATTGTGCGATATGATACAAGGAACATATGTTTGAACAGCTTTTTCAACTATTCGGGCAAGTTTTAAGTATCTACGAAGCAGCCTTTCGCTATCTTGTTTTTTGGGGTCCTTTCGTACTTCTCATTGTGTTGTGGCGCATTTGGCTCTATTATATTCGCGCGGTATATCTTTCAAAGATTGAGTGGGTCATCCTTGAGGTAAGACTTCCAAGAGAAATTACAAAACCACCCCTTGCGATGGAGCTTTTACTTAATGTATTTTTTCAAACAAGCAAGGGGACGTGGTATGACTGGTATTTCAAGGGTCGTGTGCGAGATTGGTTTTCTCTTGAAATGGTGTCACTCGGTGGCGCGGTGAAGTTTTTCATTCGTACCAATAAAGTGTACAAAAATCTTATTGAGTCGCAGATTTACGCACAATACCCTCAAGTAGAAATTTATGAAGTTCCCGACTATACTCGTTATGTAAAATATGTCGGCAAAGAATCTTCGTGGGAAATTTTCGGAACCGAGTTTGTTCTTTCAAAAGAAGATGCATATCCGATCAAAACGTATGTCGATTATGGTCTTGATAGAGAATCAACCAAGGAAGAATTCAAAACTGACCCCATGACAGCAACGCTTGAATTTTTGGGTACAATGGAGAAGGATGAACAATTTTGGATTCAGATATTAATTCGTGCTGCCGAAGATCGTCACCGGGACCCGGATAGTTTTATGGGGTGGGGAATGCGAAGTTGGAAAGATGAGGGCAAAGATTTGATAAGTAAAATTACCGAAAAATCACAACCGAAAGGAGAGGGTAAAACGGGGAGATTTCTTACCACGGCAGAACAAGATTTAATCAAAGCACTGAATCGCAGTATTTCCAAATTAGGATTTGATTGTGGAATTCGCGCGATGTATCTTGCAAAAAAAGACTCATTTAATGGTACGCACATCAAAGGACTTATGGGGATTTTACGACAATATACGACCAATGATCTCAATGGCTTTAAGCCTACACGAGTTACGTCATTTGATTTTCCATGGCAGGATTACAACAAGTATCGCGTAACAAAGAAAAAAATTGATTTATTTAAGGCATATAAAAGTCGGGGATATTTTTACAAGCCGTTTCAATGGAAACCGTTTATATTAAACACCGAAGAATTGGCTACCATCTACCATTTCCCCGGCGGTGTTCTTCAGACTCCGACTTTCGGACGTATTGAGTCGCGTAAAGCCGAACCCCCTCCAAACCTTCCTGTGTAAATAAATTGATTAATGATGTTTGCCATGAAGAACATTGCCTTGAGTAATCGAATAATAATATTTTTAAAAAAAAGTTGGTGTGATTTTCGTATCCGAGCAGTTCTCTTTGCGCTCTTGCTTTTCACGCTATTCATTTGGTACACACTGTGTCCGCCCGCAGATTTCCCCGTGCGGACTATTATATCCATACCAGTGGGGATACCTCTTGTCGATATATCACACACTCTTAAGGCGCAACATCTAATCCGGTCAGAACTTCTCTTTGAAATCTCAGTCACTCTTCGAGGGGGGGAACGGCGCGTACAAGCAGGTGATTATTTTTTTACAAGACCACTTTCATCGGAATCCGTTGCTCGAAGATTTACGCGCGGAGAATTTGGCTTGACTCCTATTCGCGTGACTATTCTTGAAGGTGCGATGGCGAGCGAAATCGCACATATTTTCAAGCAGAAAATTTTGAATTTCAATGAATCAATGTTTCTTGCACAAGCCCAAGAAAAAGAAGGATATCTATTCCCCGACACATATTTTTTACATCCTAATATTTCACCCGATGAAAGTATAAAGATCATGAGTGAGAATTTTAATAAAAAAATCGCCGGGATTAAAGATAAGATAAATGCTTTTGGAGAACCCCTTCACGATATAATCATCATGGCTTCTATTATAGAACGAGAAGCTATGACCCCGGAAGATCGTCGCTTTGTTTCTGGAATATTGTGGAATCGTATGAAAATCGGCATGCCCCTGCAAGTTGATGCGGCATTTTTGTATGTAAATGGTGAAACAACTGCAGGATTGTCTCTCGAAGATTTAAAAATCGACTCTCCCTATAATACATATCGTTACAAAGGCCTTCCTAAGGGGCCAATTGGAAATCCGGGACTGGATGCAATCATGGCTACGATAGAACCGCAAACGTCTTCGTATTTATACTATCTTTCAGACAAGCAAGGAATGATGCACTACAGTAAAACATTTGAGGAACATAAGAAAAATAAAGCGAAGTACCTTTGAGCTGCAGAGTGATATTACGGAAGGTTATTATGGGTACAAAAAACCACCGCCCAACAGCAGTGGTTTTATAAAGAAATTTGGAAATAAACTTTTATTTTTTTTCAGCTTTAATAAATCGCTGCGCCCTTCCTTCCCAGTCAATAATTGCCCAACTTCCCACGAAAATCAATAGTGCAACAATAATGGCAATGATCGAAAGTAGTAAGTTGAAAGAAGGGGTTATAAATAAAATAGTTTTGAATACTTGCAAATTTCTCTATCGAATACTACAGTATTTCTATGAATAAAAGCAAGGGTACGGTTTTTGTGGGACTTTCAGGGGGAGTTGATTCTTCTGTTTCCGCGGCGCTTCTTAAAAAGGAGGGATATGATGTCACCGGGGTTTTTATTAAGGTCTGGCAGCCGGACTTCTTGCCCTGTACATGGAAAGAAGATCGTTTTGATGCGATGCGCGTAGCGGCGCATCTTGATATTCCATTCATTACCCTTGATCTTGAAAAGGAATATAAAAAAGAGGTGGTTGATTATATGATCGCCGAATACAAAAAAGGAAGAACCCCCAATCCGGATGTGATGTGTAATCAGTACGTTAAATTTGGTGCGTTTTTTAAGAAAGCCATTGCTGCAGGTGCGGATTTTGTCGCAACGGGGCATTACGCGCGTGTCGCCCGTGGCGACCGTAGATTCTTGCAGACTAAACGCAGACCTACGCAGAAAAAATCTACGGTTGGATATACATTACTCGCCGGCGTTGATACAGAAAAAGACCAGTCATATTTTTTATGGACGCTCACACAAAAAGAACTTTCAAAAACATTATTTCCTGTCGGCGGATATGAAAAACCTGAAGTGCGAAAACTTGCGAAGAAATTTGGCTTGCCAACTGCCGAAAAAAAAGACAGTCAAGGGCTCTGCTTTATGGGGAAACTTGACATGAAAGATTTTCTAAAACATTTCATAAAGGAAAAAGTTGGTGACGTGCTTGATGTAAAAGGGGTAATTATAGGCGAACACAAGGGTGCTGTATTTTTTACATTGGGCGAGCGACATGGATTTACGATAACCCAAAAGGGGACTCATGATGTGCCGTATTATGTTGTAGAAAAAGATATTATTAAAAATACAATTACGGTATCGCACGGTCCGATTAGCGGAGTTGATGTATCGCATGAGCCATTTGAGATTGCAGGTGGAGGAGAACGTAAACGAGTCAACATTTCACACATAAATTGGATAAGGGGTGTTTCTCCAAAAAAAGGAGATCGGTATACAGCGCGTGTGCGGTACCGTCAACCACTCGAAACGTGCACTATTGTTCACGTTGATATAAAAAACGCTGAAATCATTTTCGCTAATTCCCAGATTGCTTCTCCTGGGCAATCACTGGTTCTTTATGATGGAGATGAGTGTCTTGGTGGAGGGGTTGTTGATTAGAAGAGACATGGTATGAGATAATCAGAGTATGAAAAATAAAACTATTATTTCAATAACCATATTGCTTGTTACGGGCTTAATAATTTTATGGGGAGGGGTCTGGTATTATAGTAGGGAGAGAATTAAATTAGCTTCAGACAATCGAATATTTACCACAGAAGATATTCTGCAAACCCAATCTACTTCTTCATTATTTATGGATAATGACCCAGCGATATCTAGCTGGAAGACATATTCTTCCACAAAATACAACATATCGTTTAAATATCCTGCAGAAAATAGTGTTCAAGTTAATAAAGATGATTCGATAACTATTTCTTTTCCGAACTGCGGTGAAAATGAATTTTCCTGTCATGAAATCTATATGGCTCCTTTCGATACTAAATTCTCAATTGCAGCGGCAAGTGAGAAATTACATTATGATCGGAATACAAATCGCTGGATTCATGACGGCAACCCTAGTTGTGAACGCACCCTCCCCTTAGGGATACAGAGCATACCTTCTTATTTTGTAGGAGATGGTAGAGCCAATCCAGGAAGACCCGAAGTATACGCAATTATTTTACAAGGGGGACTTCTCATTTTCTCTGGCACAAATGATTATCCAGAAACTAAATTTAGTGATATTCTTGAGACAGTAATGTTTGATAATCCAGAAATAATTAAACAAGCAACGTGTAATTAAAATTATGTCCCCACGATGGATTACAAAAGCATCAGGAGAACGCGAGGAATTTTCGGCAAACAAACTTCGCATGTCTCTTAAAAGTGCTGGTGCGCCATCAGCTCTTACGGAGGAAATCATCGCACACGTTGAAAGTGAGCTCGGTGATGATGTAAAAACTTCTGACATTTATCACCATGCATTTACGCTTCTACGACGCCACCGTCCGCCTGTTGCGGCACGGTATAGTTTGAGGCAAGCCATAATGCAACTCGGGCCATCAGGGTTTCCTTTTGAACGTTTTGTCGGTGAGATTTTGAAAGCGCAAGGGTATTCTGTAAAGGTAGGAGGTATTTTGCCCGGATATTGCGTTGAACACGAAGTTGATATTCTTGCCGAAAAAGGAGATAAGCATATTTTTGTAGAATGCAAATTTCACAACAGTCATGGGATTAAAAGTGATGTGAAGGTGGCGCTTTACGTAAAGGCTCGCTTTGATGATATCACCAAGGCTCACGAAGCGCGTGCGGAAAAAGAGGGAAGAAGTCCGCGAGTACATGAGGGGTGGCTTATGACAAATACAAAACTAACTTCGCAAGCAATTGACTATGGAACATGCGCCGGACTCACGCTTATTGGCTGGAATTATCCCCAAAAGGGGAATCTCCAGGATCTTATTTTAAATACTGGTGTTCATCCGCTCACCTGCCTGTCTACGCTTCCCAGTAATTCAAAAAATCACCTACTTCAAAACAATGTCGTGCTGTGTCGCGATGTGGAACGTAATCAGAATATTTTACGAGAACATGGAATGACTGAAAACGAAATTAAAAATGTTTTGGATGAAGCAGGAGAGTTGTGTTTACCTGTTCAGGATTAATGCTTCCTGTACAGATAAGATACTATAAAGGTAATGATTAAAAAAATCTACATATCGATATGTCATGCAATGCGGGGAATACGATTTGCATATCAATCCGATAAAAGTTTTCACATGGAAGTTTGGGGTTGTTTTCCATTTATCGCAATAGCATTTTTATTGTGGCCCCTCACAGAGACGGAATTCCTATTTCTTATTCTTGCCTACGCACTTATTCTCGTTACAGAACTTACCAATACTGCATTGGAAACTGCATTTAAAAAACTTCACCCTGAACATCATGAATTAATCGGAGCAAGTAAAGATATCGCTTCTGGTGCCGTTCTCGTTTCATTTATATTTGCTGGGATTGTTGTTGCCATCATTACCTTTGCTCATAGTTCACTGCTGGTATAAGTGTTTCCATGAAATACTCAAAAATTACAGGCGTTGCAGTTGTTCTCATATTTATTGCAGTCGCGCTTTGGTTTGGAATGAACAGGGGTTACGATATAAAAAACTATCCATCGTCGGGTGAAGCAGTCATTGTTTTTGGAGATAGTCTCGCGCGCGGTGTGGGATCCACAGAAGGGAATGATTTCGTGTCGCTTCTTTCAGAACGCATCAATACGCCAATTGAAAATTTTGGATATGCAGGCGATACGACTGCAATGGCATTAACGCGCATTGAGAGTGTACTTTCAAAAAATCCCAAGGTGGTCATGGTGCTTTTGGGAGGAAATGATTTTCTCAGGCGTGTTCCCAAAACAGAAACACTTAAGAATCTTGAACAAATAATTATCACCATACAAGATGCGGGTGCCGTGGTCATTCTCCTTGGTGTGCGTGGCGGACTGATTACTGATGGATATGAATCTGACTTGCAGTCGCTTGCGGAAAAAACAGGCAGTGCGTATGTCCCCAATGTGCTCAAGGGATTACTGGGGAATACTAACTATATGAGTGATTCTGTGCATCCAAATAATTCCGGGTATGCCATTATTGCAGATCGTATTTATCCTATATTGCAGAAGGTGCTTAAATAACTCGTGTGGCGATACTCACCACACCCCCCTTATTTGCACGTCCCCATCCTTTCTAGTACTATTAATTAAAGGAATGGAATTCTGTTACAACAAATTAAAAAATCAAAGTTTAAAATCACAAATGAAAATTCAAAAAGAAAAACAGCACAATCCTTCCTTGTCTTTAAATTTTAAACTGTAATTTTACATTTTGATATTTACATTTTGAATTATCATCATGGATCAACACATTCTCATTTCAAACATAGATCTCATTGCGCGTCTTCTTATTGCGATGGTTCTTGGGGTTTTGCTTGGTATTGAGCGCGCTGTTGCGGGAAAGACCGCCGGCGTGCGAACGTATGCACTCGTTTCCATCGGTGCGGCATTATTTGTAATTATTTCTTTGATCGTTTCCGGTTGGTATCTTGGGCAAGTGTCATTTGATCCACTTCGTATGGCATCACAAATCGTTGTAGGGATAGGTTTTCTTGGTGCAGGACTCATTGTCTTCAAAGAATCTCACCTAAGTGGTCTTACTACTGCCGCGGGGTTGTGGGTTGCTGCGGGAATCGGCATGGCGTCTGGTTTCGGTCTTTTTCTTCTTGCGCTTATCGCGACCCTCATCACTCTCTTTATTTTTACGGTAATGTGGTTTGTTGAAGAGCGGTATATTGAACAGGGAACGTTTAAGGGGCTGTATAGTGGATCGAATCAGGAAAACAAACACCACAACGAATAATTATTTTACACATACATGGACACCTTCTTTGAATATTTTATTTTATTGTTATCTCTTGCCGCTGGTATTTTACTTGGGCGATCTCTGGCACTTCACCGAAGAAAAAAGAAACACCAGGAACATCTTGCAATTGATAATGGAGATTCTAATATATAACTATTGTTTATATGCACGAACCATCAATAGAAGAACAATGGAGAAGAAAACTTCTTGATGAAGGATTTGAAAACATCTATCTTTGGCACGATGGTCCCAACGCTGAATATCGCGATCACTCACATGTATTTACTTCCGCACACATTGTATTAGAAGGAGAAATGAAAGTTATTTCTGAACACACGGGCCGAATTTTAAAACGTGGCGATCGCATAGACGTGATTGCGGGAACGGTCCATTCTGTCAAAATGGGAAGCGAAGGATGTCGATACATTGTTGCAGAAAAACATGGTAACTAACATCTTGCGCACCGGGTGTTTTTATAACTTTTACGGAGTTTTAAATTTAATATATACTATAACGCATGCGTAAACAGTATTTCTACCTTCTCATTTTCTTTGTCTTGTTCGGTGTTTCATCCGCCTCCGTATTGGAGATCTATCAACAGGGGGACATTTCACAAGGCCAACTCGCAAGCACTCTTGATACATCACTCGATGCTTCACCATTAAAGCTTTCCGAAGAAGAATTGGTGAGTATGGTAAAGCCAGCAGTCGTACGCATCGTTGTACACGTTGAAGGCGATGTTTCAATCGCACCGTTCAAAATCAATCTGAAAGATTTTACCGTGCGTTCAATTCCCGGGGAAAAACCACTTAAGATGCCCGTCAATCTTGATTTTGCGGGGAGCGGTTTTGTCGTTAATCCGGATGGATATATCCTCACGAATTCACATGTGGTTTCTGATGCCACAGCAAAGATTCAAGTTGTGGAGCCCATTATTAACCTTCTTCTTGCTGGGGAGCTATCTTCTCTCAGTGATGTCGAGGCTACAAAAATGAATAGTAGCAGAACAAAAGAAGAGGGGGTAGCCTTTGGGCGCCAGATCCTTGATTATGTAGTGGAACAGAGCACCTTTAATCTCACAAAAAAGATTGTTGTTCTTGATCCGACTTCAAAAGAAGTTACGCTTAAAAAACTTACTGAAACAGGATTTCCTGTCGAGATTATGAGTGTGAATGACAATTGGTATAAAGACGATAAGGATGTCGCCGTATTAAAAATATTAGAAAAAAATCTTCCGTCGCTTCGATTGGGAGGGGGGAATAAGTTATCAATAGGAAGTCCGGTATATGTATTTAGCTTTCCTTCAAATGCCGAGTTGAATGGCAACAATCTACTCGAATCAATGTTCACAAAAGGAGTAGTCAGTGCATTTAAAAATTCACAAAATACTGATTTTAAAATATTCCAAACCGACGCAAAAATTTCTACTGGTTCCAGCGGGGGACCCTTGTTTGACACTGATGGACAAGTAGCCGGGCTTGTCACCATGCAAACAAGCTCTCAAAGTCAATCAAATGGTCTGTCTGTTGTGTCAACGGAACAGGCGGGCGATAATTTTGCATTTGCCGTTCCTGCAGATATTGCAAAGGCAATTCTTTCCAATTCATTTATTATCAACGATGAGGGTAACTATGGCGGGCATCTAAAATCCGGATTGATTCTTCTTCACGACAATCACTGCAAATTGGCTATCGATGAATTTGAACTTGCAAAAAGTGTCAACGAGAAATTTGGCGTTGAAAAATACGTCGAACCGTATATTGAACAGTGCAATGCCCTTATTGCTTCGGGGGTTTCAATTGATTCAAAGTGGGATGAGTTTATGAATAAGATTCGTTCGATGGGGATGCTTGCATGGGCACTCGTAGCTTCAGGCATCTTTCTTCTCATCGGTCTTGGTATCGGCATCGCAATTCTTTTTAAGCATTTTAAAAAAGATCACCTAGACGTGGACCATCTTAAACACGTGATAGGGCATCAAAACACAACAAGCGAAGCAGTTTCCCCACAAAGTCCATTCGCCACTGCAGTAGAACAAGTAGGTACATTAAAAAATCTACGTGCTGAAAAAGAAACTACCGAAGAAGGAGGTATGCCCGACACTGCTTCTGGTATTAGTCAAGTAAGTAATGTAAACAACATTGAGAGTAAAACTCTCAATCATGGAGAACTAAAGCCACCAAACAAGTCGCTTCTCGATTACATTAAACAAGCACGAGAGGCGGGGCTTACATTTCAAGCAATCGAGAAGGCGCTTAAGGATGCCGGATGGAGCGATGATGAAATTTCCCGCGCGCTTGCGGTGCCACAATCCTAATAATATGGCTTACGATAGGGCGTATCGTTCTTTTGCTGGCAACTTTCTGCTATAGTAATGGGTATTATGGACTCAAAAGAGATTAGGGGAAAATTCCTCAAATTTTTTGAAAAACGAGGGCATGCAATCATCCCCTCGGCTTCTCTTGTGCCCGAGAACGACCCCTCGGTGCTTTTTACGACTGCGGGCATGCAACCGCTCGTACCGTATCTTCTTGGCGCGCCACACCCGGCAGGGAAACGTCTCGTAAATGCTCAAAAATGCGTTCGTACGCAGGATATAGATGAAGTAGGGGACAACACTCACGACACGTTTTTTGAAATGCTTGGCAATTGGTCGCTCGGGGGCTACTTTAAAGAGGATGCAATCAAGTGGAGCTATGAATTTCTTACGTCAAAAGAAGAGGGGCTCGGGCTTGATCCAAATCGGCTCTACGTGACTGTGTTTGAGGGAAATGATGATGCGCCGCGCGACAATGAATCAGCGGAAATTTGGAAAAAGATTTTTGAAGAGAAGGGCATCAAAGGCGAAAGAATCTATTTCTTGCCTGCAAGTAAAAATTGGTGGAGCGCGGGAGACAATGGCCCATGCGGTCCCGATACGGAGATGTTCTACGATGTAACAGGTAAAATTGATAAAGGAATGAGTAAAGAAGAATATTTGGTAGCTGATGAGCGGCAAGATGTGGTTGAAATTTGGAATGACGTGTTTATGGAATATGAAAAAAAGGATGGCAAAGTGATTGGAAAGCTTAAAAATAAAAATGTTGATACGGGCGCGGGACTTGAGCGGCTTACGATGGTGATGCAGGAGACGAATAATGTGTTTGATACGGATTTATTTGCTCCGCTTATGAAACAAATCCGATCTTCTGCGGGGGAATACGACGAACGTGCGGCACGTATCATCGCAGACCATATTCGAACAGCAGTCTTTATGATTGCTGATGGGGTAGTTCCGTCCAATACTGATCAAGGATATATTTTACGCCGCCTTCTTCGCCGCGCAGTGCGTTACGCAGACGTGCTTGGCATTTCACACAATATGCTTTCTCAATTTGTGCCGACTGTTGCTCAAAAATATAAAGGGGTATACAACAACATCACTCAAAAAGCAGAACATATTGCAACTGAGATTAGGGCTGAAGAGGATAAGTTTAGAAAGACGCTTGGATTAGGACTCATCCGTTTTGAAAAGGTGCGTAACCTTGGTGATGGTGAGGTTATTTCGAGTAATCAATTATCTGCAAAAAAGGCGTTCGATCTTTTCCAAACTTACGGTTTTCCTGTTGAAATGACTAAAGAGATTGTGCAAGAGAAGAAAATGAGTTTAGAAGATAGGTTCGAGGAAAAATATGCTGAAATATTAATAAAACACCAAGACCTCTCTCGCGCTGGTGCAGAACAAAAATTCAAAGGAGGACTCGCTGACACAGGCGAGAAAACCACCATGCTTCACACTTCCACACATTTGATGCTCGCAGGGTTGCGTAAATATTTGGGTAACCATGTGCATCAAGCAGGTTCCAATATCACCCAAGAACGCACGCGTTTTGATTTTACTCATCCGGAAAAAGTATCTCCAGAGATTCTCAAAAAAGTGGAAGACTATGTTAACGAAGCGATTATTAAGGAATGCACGGTGGTCATTGAACAGATGCCAAAAGATGAAGCACAAAAAGTGGGCGTTGAGGGAAGTTTTTGGGAAAAGTATCCGAATACGGTCAATGTGTATGTGGTTAAAGCGTCTGATGGCGTGGTCTATTCTCGCGAATTATGCGGGGGTCCTCACGTAGGAAACACACAAGAAATCGGTAAATTTAAAATAATAAAAGAAGAGGCGGTTGCGGCTGGAGTAAGGCGCATTAAGGCAGTTGTGGAATAATGTTTCCTATGGAAATTCACCACGGTTGTTATGGCTAGACGTTTCAGTGCTCTAACGATTCAATTTTCCACATAGCTTATTTTCTATTGTGCTATACTGAACATGTATGTTCTCTTTTTTAAAAAAATCCGACAAAAAGACTACCATTGCAGTCTTTGATATTGGTTCAGCGAGTATTGGTGGAGCGCTTATTTCCTTTGAGGCTGGTTCTACCCCAAAAATACTTTGGAGTGCTCGGGAAAGTATGGTATTTCAAAGTGATCTTAATTTCGGGAGATTTCTTTCTTCTATGCTCGAGACGCTTGAAAAGGTGTTGGTAAGGATGCAGAAGTCAGGAATGCAAAATCCACGAAGTTTTTTATGCGTTTTTTCATCTCCATGGTATGTATCTCAGACTCGTGTGATAAAGATGAAACAAGGTAAAGAATTTGCAGTAAGTAGACATGGTATTGATGATCTTGTTGAGAGTGAAATCGAAAGTTTTAAGGCACACAATATTGGCAAGTATAAACGTATGGGGGAGGAAGAAGTAGAAATTATGGAAACGCATACCATTCAAATGAAGTTGAATGGATATGTTACAGATAATCCGTACGGCATGCGTGCAAAAAATCTTGAGATATCACTCTACATCAGCATGGTCCCCAAAAGAGTATTGAGTTCAGTGAAATCTCGCGTATCTAAAATTTTTGGTTCACGAAATATTAAATTTAGTTCATTTTCACTTACCGCATTTAGCACGATACGCGATATTTTCTCACACAAGAGCGACTTCTTATTTATGGATATCAGTGGCGAAGTTGCGGACATATCATTGGTGAAAAGCAATGTTCTTCTCGAGACGGCGTCATTTCCCTTGGGGAAGAATTATTTACTACGACGACTATCAAGTGGATTAAATACGATACCGGAAGAAGTTGCCTCACTCTACACCATGTATCGTGAAGGGAAGACGAACGATAGTACTAAGGTAAAGATTCAAAAAATTCTTAATGAATCAAAGGGGGAATGGACCTATTCGCTCAAAGAGGGACTCCGAAGTCTTTCTGATGATATTTCACTTCCGAATACAGTTTTCTTCACTTCGGACGCTGATGTTGCTCCATGGTTTTTTGATTGTCTCACATCCCCAAGTCTAGGAGAATTTACCGGAACAGGATCACCATTTGAAGTCACG
The DNA here is from genome assembly GCA_030648955.1 of bacterium. NCBI lineage: Bacteria > bacterium. Next base: position 45,271 of record JAUSHB010000010.1, on the reverse strand, counting down.
TTGCTCGATAATGCAACCATGGGAAAATTCTCCATTTTCAGTCCGCAGACCGAAAAAGACCCGTTCATTGTTGTTGAAGCATTGTTTGCTGATCGTATTGTCGAGCTCGGACATATATAATTTTTTTTATTTGATACAATACTAAGAAATTTATGGCAAGAAGAATTATTCAGGATGTCGTGTTTCCCTCCAAGAGGATGAAAGAAGGGTTCAAAAATGTTTCAGGTGAGATTCCTGGTGCATCGTCCAATAGTGCCCCAACACAATCACGTGATTTACACGATACTGTCGAGAAACCACCAATGATTTTACAAAGTGGTCAGCCAGAAAATTTTCTTCCTCGCTTGATAAAGAAGTCGTACCACACAGAATCGAACGTGTCTGATTTCGAGCATTCTCGCAGCGGTATGTCTTCACGGATAAGCAATTCAAATAATGTCAAAAAAAAATCTTCTCATTTTGTACTTTGGATTCTTGCCGTAGTGGTCATTGTTGGCACGCTTGGTGTTGCATTTTCCACTATTTTTTTTGGAGCAACAATTAAAATAATACCACTTAATAAATCTGTTTCCCTTGAGTTGGATATTGTTGCGCGAGAAAATACAACCGAAGAAGGGTTCGTTCCTTACCAAAAGATTCCTCTCCCCAATGAAGAAATGTCGGAAGATATTCCCGCAACACTTGAGAAAGAGATAACAAAAAAAGCTTCGGGAACAATAAAAATTTACAACGAATATAGTACAGCAAGTCAGCGATTGATTAAAAATACACGGTTTGAATCAAAGAGCGGAAAAATTTATCGTATTGATAACTCAATCGTAGTGCCCGGAATGTCTGTTGCGGGAGGTAAAACCACCCCGGGAAGCGTTGAAGCGAAAGTTTATGGAGACGCTCCGGGCGAAGAATACAACAGTGGTCCATCAGATTTTACCATTCCTGGTTTTAAGGGTGATCCCCGTTATACAAAATTTTATGCTCGATCCCAGACTCCTTTGATGGGAGGGTTTTCTGGCAAGGTAAAAGTCCCTTCGGAAGAGGATCAAAATAAAGCAGTTGCTCGCTTAAAAGAATCATTGCGAGGTGAACTCATTAAAAAAGCGCGAGCACAGATTCCGGAGGGTTTTATCCTCTACGATAGCACCATATTCATAATATTTAATGACCTTGAGGCAATAAATCCTCAAAATCCGACTCATATCACGGTAAAAGGCTCACTGTACGGTGTTATGTTCAATAGAAGCATTCTTAGTGGGTTTATCGTCAAAAAAATAGATGACTCATATGACGGAAGTCCTTTGCTAATTCGTAATATTGAGGAACTTGATGTGGAGCCCAAACACGAGATTCTTGATCCAGGAAATCTAAAAGACATTTCTCTGGTGATATCGGGTCAAGCTTCTATTGTGTGGGATGTTGACCAAGAAAAACTTAAGGGGGAACTTACGGGTGTTTCTAAAAAAGATGGATTTAAGAATGTTATTAGTCAATATGCTTCAATTTGGAAAGCAGAAGCAGTTATACAGCCATTTTGGATGACAAATTTTCCTAAAAATCCTAAGAACATTACCATCGTTGAAGCACTTGAATAAAAGTAGATTTCTATCGCGATATCCCAGGGTGATATAAAGTATATATATTTTAACATTTATACTGGAAAGGCGAGACATACAACTACCTACTATTTAAATAGGGGAGGTATTGTTAATAGTTTTAATATTACCCCGCCAGGATATTATTAAAACGGGAGGGGGATAGTGCTTTAGATAACCACATCTGGCGCAGATTGATTAGTTGATAATCTGTACCGAACTCGCTTTATTTCCTTGACGCTTTTGTTTATATTTGATAATATCTTTACATCAAAAAATGGTTGATATAAAAGACGATAAGGACCTTCACGTTAACGGGGTTGTCACCGAGGCATTACCGGATACAATGTTTCGTGTTGAGCTTCCTGATAAAAGTGTTATACTCGCGTACCTTTCAGGGAAAATGCGGTTTAATCGCATTCGGGTTCTTATTGGCGATAAAGTTATGATTAAGCTTGACCCCTATGGTGGGAAAGGAAGGGTTGTCAAAAGATTATAAATAATATATAATCGCACTCTGGTCTTCCTGTGCAAAAATACTCGCATTTTTACGTCTCCGGGCATTGTAGTGCAGGCAGTCGGAATTTTAGCCATTGTTTTGGTTTTGAGAATTATTACTGATGGTTTGTATGGCAAACCATTGGTTTCATTTTTGTGTATATGTGCTACGAATCCCGCAGTACTCGTCTGTCCTATCTACTGGCAGGCAGGGGAAACAGTATTGGAGGAAGAGCATAATTTTATGAGTAAGTACTGTGTCGAAATATAATTAATAACAAAATAATATGGCACATCTGCTCCGTCAATTAAGAGCGATGCCGTTTTCATTATAGGATGAAGGTTAGATCATCGGTAAAAAAAATCTGCGTAAAATGCAAAATGGTCAGACGAAAACGACTTTTGTATGTTATTTGTGTTAACCCAAAACACAAGCAGAAGCAAGGATAACCAAGTAGAAAGTTATAAAGTCCATAAAGTTCATAAAGTCAGACAACAACAAAGAGATTCACTTTATAAACTTTTAACTTTATAAACTTTAAAAACTTCATTTTATGCGTATTTCAGGAATTACCATACCAGACAATAAAAGATTAGAGATAGGATTAAGCGCAATCTTTGGTATTGGACGTGCTCGTGCACAAAAAATACTTAATGAGGCGGGGGTAAGTTTTGATACAAAGGGGAAAGAGGTGTCTCCTGCAGATGAAAATAAGATCAGAAAGATTATTGAAACATTTAAGACTGAAGGAGATCTTAAGCGCGAGATCTCTATGAATATTAAGCGATTGAAGGACATTAAAAGTTATCGTGGTAGTCGTCATATGCGCGGATTGCCGGTACGCGGACAAAGAACAAAGACAAATTCTCGCACTGTTCGCGGAAACGTGAGAAAAACCATGGGTTCTGGTCGTCGCAAGGTTGAGAAGACATAGAAACAAGGTTCCAGCTTCACGAGCTTCAAAAGCTTCCGAAGCTTAAGAAGCTAGAAGCTAACGAAGCTATAAAATAAACATGGGAAAAAAACGAATTGTAAAAAAGGGAGGAGACAAAGAAGATGGGCAAATATCTCAATCGGCGGCGCGCGTACCCAAGAAACGTGTTACGGCAGGTGTTTTATATGTTCAATCAACATATAACAACACTAAACTCCTTGTGACCGACAAAGAAGGAAACTCGCTTATATTTTCATCATGCGGAGCGCTTGGATTTTCTGGAGCTAAAAAGGGGACACCGTTTGCAGCTGCAAAAGTTGGAGAACTAATTGGCGAGAAAGCAGTACTCATGGGAATCAAGGAAGTTGATGTGGTGGTGAAGGGTGTTGGTTCTGGTCGTGAATCATCGATTAGAGCGTTTGCTTCAAAAGGGATTGATATTACGGGGATTAGCGACAAAACACCTGTTCCACACAATGGACCAAGGCCAAAGAAACCCCGAAGAGTATAATTATTTTAACTGATATGAGAATAAGTTGTAAAACATGTAGAAGATTAGGAGAAAGTATTTGTGGGCGTGGCGATAAATGCGCCTCGGTAAAAAAGCCGTACCCTCCTGGTATTCGGGATAGCGATCGCAAGCATCGTGGAAGTGTTTCCGAGTTTGGTACTCAGCTTCGTGAAAAGCAGAAGGTGCGCAATACGTATGGACTTCGTGAAAAACAATTTTCAAACTATGTGAAAGAAGCTTCTTCGAAATCAGGAACAAATCCCGTTGAGCGACTCTATGAGAATCTTGAGTCACGTCTTGATAATGTCGCATACCGCTTGGGGTTTGCTACTGCTCGATCGACTGCTCGCCAAATGGTGTCACATGGGCACATTACCGTGAATGGAAAAAGAATGAATGTTCCATCGTATCGTGTCAAAACGGGAGACGTTCTTGCAATACGTGAGGGAAGCAAATCAAAAGTACTTTTTTCAGGATTAGCTGAGCGCCTCGAAAAGCATAAAACTCCATACTGGGCGACAATGGACCCGGTGCAACTTAAGGGGACTCTTGCTTCGAGCCCTAAACTTGCAGAAGGAGAGATGACGTTTAACCTAGCTTCAGTTATTGAATTTTACAGCAGATAAATTTTATTATTGGAATTTATTATTTATTAATTATTTCGAAATTTATGCCTGAATACAATGTCATTCTTCCCTCAAAACCTCGTGTAATCTCCGAAGATGCAATCTCCGGTGTTTACGAGATTGACGGTTTGTACCCGGGATATGGTCACACACTTGGTAATTCATTACGAAGGATCATTCTCTCGTCTCTTCCGGGAGCGGCGATTACGTCTGTAAAGATCAGTGGCGTGTCACATGAGTTTTCAACCATTCAAGGCGTGAAAGAAGATGTTATCACCATATTGCTTAATTTAAAAAAAGTACGGTTCAAGATGTTGACTGATGAACCGCAAACCGTAACATTGACGGTGAAGGGTGTAAAAAATGTTTCGGCGGCAGACATCAAAGTTCCCGGTCAAGTTGAAGTATTATCAAAAGATGCTCCGATCGCTACTATTACTGACAAGGGAACAACGCTTGATATAGAATTGAGAGTCGAGAAAGGTCTCGGGTATATTGCAAAAGATGTACATCAAAAAGAAAAAGTGGACATTGGAACTATTGCGGTAGATGCTATATTTACTCCAATTCGTCGCGTGAATTACGAAGTAGAAAACATGCGCGTAGGTGATAGGACAGACCACAACAGGCTCAAAATTTCCATTGAGACAGATGGAACACTTACTCCACGTGAAGCACTCGAGAAATCAATCGAGATAATGATCAATCAACTTAAGTCGATTGTTGGATTTAAGGAAGAAGAGTTTGTTTCAAGTGGAGTTGATATTAGCGAAGGAAACGCAATCAAAACCACCGACGAAGAAGAAGTTTCAAAAATGAAAGTCGAAAGTCTCGATCTCTCGACGCGTACTGCGAATGCTCTTGCAAGCGCAAACATCAGAACCGTAGGGGGACTTTCCAAGAAAAGTGAAGAAGATCTTCTTGAGCTCGAGGGACTTGGCGAAAAGGGAATTCAGGAAATCAGGCGGGCGCTTGGGAATCTTGGCCTAGTTCTTAGGGAAAAATAAAAATGCAAATATCAAAATGAAAAATCATGGTATTCGTCGCTGGCCTGCCTGTGCGATGCACGCAGACAGGCGAATACAAAAATTTTAAACTTTGATTTTTTAACTTTAATATTGGTTTAACCATGAAACACCACAACGCAATTAGAAAATTTGGAAGAACGGCCGACCAACGCCAAGCGCTGATTCGTTCTCTTGCTTGCTCTCTTATAATAAAAGAGAAGATTAGAACAACGGAAGCAAAAGCAAAAGAACTTAGACCATATATTGAAAAAATGGTAACACGTGGGCGCAAGGGAGATGTTTTTTCTCGCAGGCTATTGGTGTCTCGGTTGGGTAATGAAAGTGCCACTAAAAAGCTTGTAGAGAAAATAGCACCTCGATACAAAGAGCGTACGGGTGGTTATACACGAATTGTGAAGCTCACTCCGCGTCAAGGAGATGCAAGTAAAATGGCGATCATTGAATTTGTTTAGATACTATAATTATGACAACAACAAAAACACATACTATTGATGCGACAGGAAGAACGATTGGCAGGGTTGCGACCGAAGCGGCGGCCTCATTACGTGGTAAGAATTCTCCTTCATTTGAACGACATACCATCCCTACTTCAAAAGTAGAGATTATTAATGCATCAAAACTTTCCATTTCATTAAAGAAAACAAAGCAAAAAATATATCAATCATATTCCGGATATCCGGGCGGTCTTAAAGAGCAGACGCTTGAAAGCATGATCGCAAAAAAGGGATATGAAGAGGTTCTTATCAAGGCGATTACTCGAATGTTGGCGCGCAACAGTATCCGTCCGTTAATGATGAAGAATCTTAAAATTAGTCTGTAGTAATGTAAATATAATTTGAATAATTATTTATGGAAAACGATACAAAAACCACAAGCACCCCTGTTGAGTCGCTCGCAGTCAAAGGGGTAAAAACAAAAACCAAGCCAACCGCTAAAAAAGTTGCGACTACGTCAGCGCGTGCAATTTCTACACCACAGGAAGAAGATCACGCACTTGTGCGGGATGTTGAAAAACCAACCACAAAAACAACGGGGCGATATATTTCTGCTATTGGAAGAAGGAAAACATCTGTTGCTCGTGTGAGAATTACAGAAAGCTCAAAGAATACCTTTACTATCAACCACAAAGACCTCGCCACATATTTCCCAACCAAAGAACTTCAGATGATTGTCGCCGATGCAGGTCTCAAATCAAAAGTTTTAACAAAGTTTCATGTTGAAGGACGTCTCTACGGCGGAGGGATTCATTCCCAAGCGGAAGCGCTTCGCCATGGCATTTCTCGTGCGCTTGTAAAATATGATTTGGAACTTCGTAAGCGTTTGAAGAAACTTGGTTTTCTCAAGCGAGATCCAAGAATGAAAGAACGCCGAAAATTCGGTCTTAAAAAAGCCCGCAAAGCTCCGCAGTGGTCTAAACGCTAAGCGATGGCTAGTGTCGCCCGTGCCCCTAAGGCGCATTAGGGAGTAAATGTTAGTTTACAGAATTGCGGGAGAAAAGGGCTAGAAACTTGCCTGTTGACCCCCTGAACAACTCTGCTAGGGTGTAGATGTTATGAATATATCGAACCTAAAATCACAGTTTTTCTTTGCGCCCCATCTTGTACTTGCGGCGGTTTTTGTCGCAGGGGTATTCTTATTCGCTGATCGCGCAAGAGCTCAAGAGTTGCCATCGTTTGAACCATCGACACGATCAGGCGTCGTAGAAGGTACGAGCGCAAACTTTTCTATCACCGACAGCGCATATTTAAATATCAGTTTAGACAGCACAGAAGTAATCAAACTTAGAATGGAGTCGGTTCCCAACATGGTAACAATGACGATTGAGTCGCCCGCTCTTTTAATTGCAACCTCAACCCAGATCACCCTTTATGGTTTTACTACCTCAACCACTTACTATAAATATGAAGACAATTATCACAACCTGACTCAATTTACCACTGACGAAAACGGCGCATATTCATACACGCAAGACATTTCAACTCCCCACATTGTCTTTATCCAAACCCACAAAAGCACCAAGTTCATTCGTGATGATGCCACTGGCGGCGATTGCACTTTGATTGGCAACTGGGATTCCGCTATTAAAACCTGCACACTGAATGTGGATTTAACCGAGACCATTCAGATCGACAGCAATGGCATAACGCTTGACGGCAACAGCCACATGTTAACCGGGAGCAATACGGGAAACGGTGTCTATCTTTCCGGATTTTCTGGAAGGACTGGCGTTACTATCAAGAATTTAAATGTTAAGAAATTTTTGAATGGAATCTTACTCCGTGGATCCAACAACACTTTAACCAACAACACTACGACCTCAAATAGTTACGGAATCTTTCTTGGATATCTTAGTAACAACAACACTTTAACCAACAATACCGCGAGTTCAAATGGTTTTGGAATCTACCTCTACTTTTCCAGTAATAATATTCTGATGAACAATGTTGCGCAGGAAAACTCTTCCGACGACCTTCATGTTCAAGTATCGTCAGATAGCCATTGTGACAACAGTATTACCAACACTATTGGTTCCGGCGGGAGACCAATCAGATACTTCAACAGCGCGGTTACCTTAAGTAATGAAACTTTTTCTGAATTGATACTGTGCAACGCCGGCGGTTCAAATATAAACAATATCACAATTGACGGTTCGATAACGAAGAAAAACAACGGCTTATTTCTCATACAAACAAGCTCATCCACAATTGCGAACGTAAATTCCTCAAACAATAACTCTGGAATCTATCTCGACTCTTCCAGTAGCAATAACGTTCTGACAAACAATATCGCATCAAACAACAACTCCGGAATTCTCCTCTATGGTTCCTCAAACAATAACACACTGACAAACAACACTGTGTTAGGGAACAACTTTTATGGAATCTTATTTTCCTTATCCAGTAACAACATTCTGACAAACAACACTGCATCAAACAATAACGTTTACGGAATCTATCTATTCTCTTCCAACAACAACCAAGTTTACAACAACAATCTTATCGGCAACTTTACGCAGGCTCGTGTCAATGGTGGCAACGGTAATGTTTTTAATCTCACCCCATCAATCGGTGGCAACTACTGGAGTAACTTTGATACGACAGCAGAGGGTTGTAGTGATTCAAATAACGACAACTTCTGCGATTCGCCATATATTTTTTATGGCGGGCAGGATAATCTTCCGTGGACAACACAAGATGGGTGGAACAATATACCCCCTCCCTGCACCGCCGACTGTTATTCCAACGTTCTGTTTTTGCCGGGGATGATGGGATCAAGACTGTTTGAAAAAAGCAGCGATTGTGGAGTATTTAACAATGAAAAAGAACGCTGGGTTTCAATACTGGACTGCAATCACCAACGCCTCGTACTCAATGGAGCAGGGAAGAGCATTAACTCGTTATACACAAAAGAAGGCACCGCTGGTGTTATTGATGAAGTATATGCTTCCAATATTTACCAATCGTTTATAAACGACCTCAAGAAGTGGAAAGAAGCCGATCACATCATCAACGATTACTCTATGATCGCATACGATTGGCGGCTCTCACTCGAGGATATTCTTCAGAATGGCGCAACATCAACTGACGGGATTTCATACAGTACCCCGCAAGGGTTCACAAATAGTTACCTATACAAGCAGTTGAAAATACTCGCGGATTCGTCGAAGACCCAAAAGGTCACCATCGTTGCGCATTCAAACGGTGGACTCGTCACCAAGGCGCTCATTCAAAAACTGAAGGAGGCCAACGACCCCCTCTACGACAGAATCGACAATGTTATTTTTGTCGCCGTTCCCCAAGCAGGAACGCCTGACACTGTCGGCCAGCTTCTTCATGGCGGAAGTCTTGGTCCATTAGGTTTTCTCATGGATGCGGAGCGCGTTCGTGACCTTTTGCACAATATGCCAACGGGATACAATCTCCTTCCATCGCGTGCATACATCGGCTCCTCAACGCCGCTCATTGAGTTTGGAGGAAACGCAGTGAGTCCCGTAATCTCAGCACGTTATGGCGATACCATCGACACCTATGATGAGCTTGCAGATTATCTCACGGGCGGTGACGGACGGGCTGTACCTGCCTATGACGATCTTTCTTCTCCTGCGATTGGAAATTCAACCCTGCTTTCAAACGCCGAAACAATCCACGCGACGCTCGACCAATGGACTCCTGCCACATCGACTATGGTTTATGAAATCGCAGGGTGGGGGATATATACTCCCGCGGTGATTCGTTACGAAAAGAATAAAGTATGTATCCCCAGAGATCCCCCATCGACACCGCAAACAATCGGCGCACCACAACCAATTATTTGTGAGAGATATGTTGATGTCATTAAAATTCAAGATAAGGTAACGTTAAACGGCGACAAAACAGTGGTGGAAGAAAGCGCGCATCTCATGCCGACTTCTTCAATGACGCAAAAGTGGTGGGTGGATTTGGGAAAGTATAACAATTTAACATCAACAATTGACCGTGAGCACAAAAATATTCTTGAAGTTGATCCCCTTCGCTCCTTCATCCATTCGATTGTCATAAGCAGTTCGACCCCTGAACAATATATTACCAATGATTCTTCATTACTTGTCTCCACAAAACCATATATCAAGTATCAACTTCATTCACCCCTCAACCTCAACATCTATGACCAAGCAGGCAACCATACTGGTATCTCGACGACCACGGGATTGATTGAAGAAGGCATCAAGGGTAGTACTTACTACACTCTTGGTGATACCAAAATTATCATTGTTTCTGCCGATACTTTGCATACCGTAAAACTTGATGCCTACGCTTCAGGTTCGTTCACTCTTGACCTTGAAGAGCTTCGTGGCGACATTGTCATGGCTTCCACCACCTACGAAGCTATTCCCACTGCTACAACCACACAAGTGACTCTTACATGGACAGGAGTACTTTCAACTACGACTACACTCGCGATTGATTTCAACAACGATAACACAATCGATTCCACACTTAAACCAACTCTTGGCGGTACCACTATCTATGATGCAACCCCACCAGAAGCACGTTTTACTTTTGACCCCGCTGCCAACAAATTTTTTATCACGGGCATCGATAATCTCTCATCCACTACGGTAAACACCACCGCAACCAGCACCACGATTACCGACGAAGCAGGCAACACAACCAACATCCCTTTCCTTGAGTACGAAGAAGAACCCACGGAAATTAAGGTTGTTTTTAATACGATCATCTACAATGGCATTGCCACAGCAACACCAAAAACAACACTCGAATATGAATGGAAATTCAAAAATGATATACTAAAGTCACTCTCTCAAGAAATTCATCTTAAGGATATGCGCAAAATTGAAACGAAATATAAACAAGCAATCAACGAAACCAAGATTGTGGATGAGGTTGAAGAGGGAAAAAGTAAAAAAATAAAAATATCAAAGCCGGGAATTGCGGTGGTTACGGTGATGACAGACAAAGGACAGTTACTGGTCGGGTATTAGGAGTTTAAAAGTTAATGCATACAAATATGAAGTATTTAAAAATAGTTTTTACCTGTTTGATTGCCTTCGCTATTCTCGGTTTTATGGGGAGCGATGATCTTGGTGATTTATGGATTTATGCAATTACAATGCTAGTTCTTGCGATAATCCTCTCGTTTTCAAAAGAAGAAGTGTTTCGTCTGTGGTGGAAATTTTGTGTCGCATTTTTCGTTATTTCTTTAGGCGTCATCTATTTTGCGGTAACGGCGCCAGTAACTGATCCACTTACTGTCATAGGTAGACATGAATTTGATTCAAGTGAAGCACAAATTTTAATATACCTCTTTATTCTTCCTTCCTTTTTCCTTCTCTCCTTGGTTGTCATCGGCATAAAATCCTGGAAGTTGCGAAAAGAAAATCAAAAAATTTAACCATTCCCCATCATCACTTCCTTAGTAAAAATCGTGCGCACCTATCTTAAGTTGAAGCGGGGAAATAAATAATTTCCCATCCTCAAAAAACTGCTAAAATAGCCCCTTCAATTTTCCCATAATTTTGTATATACTTTACATAACGCACCACGTTTTTTTCTATGAATAAAAACAATAACAATCATCAAGACGAAACCCCTCTTGACAAGGGTGAAAATAATGAGTATGATGATGTCATCTTTGATAAGGAAATTGATGATGAGGTAGGAGAAACGCTTTCGCGTGATGCCATGAAAAAGTTACGGCAAAAACTCGAGGTGTGCGTCAAAGAAAAACAGGAATATCTTCTCGGATGGCAGCGCTCAAAAGCCGATTTCGTAAACGCAAGAAAATCTGACGAAGAAAGCAGAAATAATTTCATTAAGTTTGCGAACGAAGGTCTTATTGAAGAACTTTTGCCCGTCATTGAAAGTTTTGAAATGGCATTTGGGAACAAAGAAGCATGGGAGAAGGTGGATAAAAATTGGCGGACAGGCGTTGAGTATATTCACAGTAAGCTTATGGGCACGCTCATACAACACGGGCTAAAAGAACTAAATCCCGTTGGAGAAAAATTTGATCCTACGCACCATGCTTCGTTTGAAAATGTACCAACAGATAATCCGGAGGAAGATCATATAATTGTCGCGGTGGTTCAGAAGGGATATGCGCTCAATGGAAAAATAATTAAACCGCCCAATGTTAAGGTTGCAGTGTTTGAAGAAAAATTATAAATCATAAACTTAACATTAATTAATATCATTTTAAAATAAAATTATGGCAAAAATAATAGGTATAGATTTGGGAACTACAAACTCAGCAATGGCGGTTATGGAAGGCGGAGAGCCGAAGATTATTGAGAATGCCGAAGGGGTACGCACTACACCCTCGGTGATCGCTCAATCAAAAGCAGGGGAACGTCTCGTCGGTCTTTTAGCTAAGCGACAGGCAGTGACCAATCCAAAGAACACACTTTTTGGTATCAAGCGTTTGATTGGTCATCGTTTTGATGATGAGGGGGTAATTCGCGATAAAAAAAATGTTTCATTTACGATAGAACGCGCCGATAATGACGGGGTTAAGGTTGATATGGGTGGGAAATGGTACCGCCCCGAAGAGATTTCAGCGATGGTGCTTCAAAAACTGAAAGTCGACGCAGAAGCAAAACTTGGAGAAAAAATTACTGAAGCAGTGATTACCGTTCCCGCGTACTTTAATGACAGTCAGCGACAGGCAACCAAAGATGCCGGAAAGATAGCTGGTTTTGACGTAAAGCGCATTATCAATGAACCAACCGCGGCGGCGCTTGCATATGGTTTTAATAAAAAGAAAGATGAAAAAATCGTTGTCTATGACTTCGGTGGTGGTACGTTTGACGTTTCCGTGCTTGAAGTTGCCGATGATGTCATCGAAGTGAAGTCAACCGATGGCGATGTGCACATGGGCGGGGAAGACATTGATCAAAAAATCATTCGCTGGATTGCCGATGAATACAAAAAAGAAAGTGGCATTGATGTGACCAAAGATGTTTTAGCGCTTCAGAGGCTCAAGGAAGCGGCAGAAAAGTCGAAGCATGAACTCTCAACAACAACTGAAGCAGAAATCAATATTCCATTCATTACCTCCGACGCTTCTGGTCCAAAACACTTGCTTCTGAAGTTTTCCCGCGCAACTCTTGAAGAGCTTGCACGCGAATACATTGATCGTTCAATTGAGATCACGAAAAAAGCGATCGGCGCATCACCATTTAAAATAGGGGAAATTCAAGAAGTGATCTTAGTGGGAGGTCAGACGAGAATGCCTGCCATTATCGATGCGGTGAAAAAGCTTTTTGGAAAAGAGCCGAATCGCTCGATCAACCCTGACGAAGTTGTTGCTCTTGGTGCCGCGCTTCAGGCGGGAATTTTGCAGGGTGATGTGAAAGACGTTTTGCTTCTTGATGTTATTCCGCTTTCGCTTGGCATCGAAACACTCGGCGGAGTCGCGACAAAATTAATTGAACGCAATACCACAATTCCAGCATCAAAATCTCAAGTGTTTTCAACTGCCGCTGATAATCAGACATCGGTGGAGATTCATATCGTGCAAGGAGAGCGCGCTATGGCGGCAGATAACAAGAGTCTTGGTCGCTTCATTCTCGACGGAGTTCCGCCGTCACCTCGCGGTATGCCACAAGTCGAAGTGACCTTTGATATTGACGCAAACGGCATTCTCAATGTGAAAGCGCGCGAGAAAACTTCCGGCAAAGAACAATCAATTCGCATTGAGGCGCGTTCGGGACTTTCAGAACAAGATATTGAACGTATGCGTAAAGAGGCGGAAGCAAATGCAGAAACGGACCGTCAGAAAAAGGATTCTGTCGATGCGCGCAACATTGCCGAGCAGACCATCTATACTGCGGAAAAATCACTTCGCGACGCAGGCGACAAGGTGCCTGCTCCAGTAAAATCAGCTGTTGAAGCAAAGGTTACGGCACTCAAAGGCGTTAAGGACGGCAATGACTCAACAGTCATCAAGAAAGCGACTGAAGAACTTTCGCTTGAAATGCAAAAGATTGGTGAAGCGATGGCAAAAGCGCAAGCCAGTACTACATCCTCTGATAAAAAAGATGATAAAAAAGGTGGCGACCCCTCGACAAGTTCAGGGCAAGACGGAAATGTCCGCGACGCGGATTTCAAAGAGGGGGATAGCGGAGAAGCGCCCCAAAAATAGCGTTCATTTAAAAAAACAAGCACATGTTTGTTTTTTTAAACAACCGCTGTGATATAATATGGCAATAAACAACATTTTATGGCAAAAGACTATTACCAAATTTTAGGGATTCCCAAAAGCGCCTCAAAAGAAGAGATTAAAAAGGCGTTCAGGAAGCTTGCACATAAATTTCACCCCGACAAAGGAGGGGGCGATGAGTCAAAATTCAAAGAAGTAAATGAAGCGTATCAGATACTCTCGGATGACCGAAAGCGCGCGGAATATGATTCGTACGGGGAAACGTTTGCCGGGGGTGGACCACAGGGCGGACAAGGTTTTGGCGGCTTCGATTTTTCTGGATTTGGGGGACAGCAAGGATTTGAAGGTGTTGATCTTGATGAAATTTTCGGTGATTTTTTTGGTGGTGCAAAGGGGGGAAGAAGTAAGGTAAAGAGGGGGAGAGATATTTCCATTGACCTTCAGATTTCATTCACTGAATCGATCTTGGGTACCGAGCGAAGCGTTCTTCTCAATAAAGTTTCTGCGTGTCAGACGTGCAACGGGTCAGGCGGCAAGCCGGGATCTTCGATGAAGAAATGTTCTGCGTGTAATGGACAAGGAAAAGTTCATGAAACGCGTAAATCATTCTTCGGCGTATTTACGAGCGTTGTGGATTGTAGCGCTTGCCATGGACGAGGGCAGATTCCTGAAGAAAAATGTCCTACCTGCAAAGGTGTTGGTGTAGAAAAACGTGAAGAAAGTATCACCATAAAAATTCCAGCAGGAATTTCGGCTGGCGAAATGATTAGATTATCAGGGATGGGAGAAGCAGTTTCAGGGGGAGTGGCAGGTGATCTCTATGTCAAGATTCATGTCACATCGCATCCAGTATTCAAGCGCGAGGGCAACAACATTGTGATGGATCTTAGTATTAAACTTTCAGACGCACTTTTGGGTGGAGAGTATACAATCAACACCCTTGAAGGGAGTACGCTATCTCTCAAAATCCCTCCCGGAGTTTCATTCGGAGAAATTTTACGTGTCCGAGAAAGGGGAGTGCCCATTGACCACAAGCGTCGGGGTGACTTATTGGTCAAACTTAATATAAAAATGCCGGGCAAGCTCTCGAAGCGAGTTGAAGGCATCATAGAAAATCTTAAAAAAGAGGGAATATAATTAAGATTATGCCAATGGAAAGCAAGCAGATATTAGCAAATGTCCTCAGTCCCCTAGCGAGCTTTTCACTCGATACCATTGCCATTTTAGTAATCATCGTTTCACTATCCGCGTTTGCGTTTTATGCGGGGAAGCGGAGCGCTATTTCATTTTTAATCGCACTCATTGGCGCGCATTCGATGTATGTCGCTTTTTCTTTTCGGGAAAAAATTATCGCATCGCTTTTTCCCCATAGCGCATTTTTGGTCAATGTCATTTCGTTCTTCATATTTTTTTTAATAGTACATGTGATTTTAAGAAGCATAATCCACGGCGACTATCCATCGGGGACAATGAAGTTTTTCCAATCTATATCCCTCGGACTTGCCTCATCAGGGCTCATTCTTGCGTATTATTATCAGTTACTTCACGGGGAAGTACTTATATATAATTTTTCTCCCAGTATTGATAAGTTATTCATAGCGCCTATGGCGTTATTTTTTTGGATAGCAGGTTCTTTGGGGCTAGTGTTTTTTATTGAACGAAAATAATAACAATGAGGTATTTTTCACCATTCATATTACAGACACTCGTTTGGATTCCGACATGGCTAGTGCTTGGTTTTTTTGCACGCTTCAAAGTTTTTGGGAAGGAAAATCTTAAGGGGCTTTCCCACGGAGTAATTTTTGCGGCTAATCACGGAAGTGAGCTTGATCCCATTTTGGTGCCTGCGAGTCTTAATCCCTTCTCTCCCATAACGCCGATATTTTATGTTGCTCGCGAGCGGGAATTTTACGAAAAAGACGGTTTCAGTAAATATATTTATGGTGGATTTTGGTTTAAATTGTGGGGAGCGTATCCTGCACATACAGGAAAGAAAGATTACACACTCTCGCTTCAAGAACACATCAATATCCTTAATGCGGGCAAAAGCATTCTTATGTTTCCCGAAGGAGGGAAAACAGAGAACGGGGAAGTGGGAAATGGGAAAGGAGGTGTTGCATTTCTTTCTCATATAACAGGAGTGCCTATTGTTCCCGTCGCAATGAACGGTCATTTCAAAATGAGTCCTATTGATTTTGTGTTGCGCAGAAGGAAAATCAGTATTAAATATGGGAAACCACTGTATCCCAAAGATATTTTTCCTGATGTTGCAACAGTAACCATTGAGGACTATAAACACGCGGCACAATTAATAATGTTGCAAGTTGCAAAATTACACAATTCATCCGCTCGCGAACATGTACGTATCTCGAATTTTAACAAAGTACCTGTTGCACGATAATAGAGGATTCATGCTCCCCACCTTTTATTACTTTTGATTGGTGGCAAGTTCCTTGAAATGCTATAAATAGAGGGATATGCAGAAAAAAGCAACACTTAATCTTACAGAAGGCTGGAAAATACTTTTCCAGTATCTCGGGGAATATAAAAAAGAAATTACCTTTCTTTCTCTTTTGGGGGTATTTTCTGCGTTTGCAAATGCATCAGTGCCTTTTATTGTTGGAAAGTTTTTAGATTCCTTACTCAATCCATCACTTATGTTTAACTATCCTGTTGTTATGCCCCAGTGGACGGGATTTATTGCATTTTGGGTAATTGTACAACTGGTCGCAAATATTTCTGATTGGATCAACGATAAGGAACGTCGACGGATAGGAACATTTATCCATGCGGAATATCCCGCACGTGCAACCGCCCACCTTTTAAGACTCCCGCTCTCGTTTCATAAGGAATATAAAACGGGAATTATTTGGGATCGTTTTATGAGAGCAGGGAATGCGCTCTCGAATATTATTGAACAGGTAGTGATCAATCTCGCCCCGCAATTTCTTAGTGTCGCAGTCGGCGTTACTATTGCTTTTTTAATTCATCCACTTCTCGCTTCTGTTATTGTTGTTGGAATCATAGTCTATGTGATACTTCTTGCAATCATTGTTCCTCCGATTGTGAAATATCAACGAAAGGGGAACAAGGCGTGGAATGAAGCATATGGGGATGCATATGACGCATTTGCCAATACGCAAACGATCAAGCAATCAACAGGGGAAGAATATGAATCAGAAAAAGTAAGGAGAAAATTTATCAACAAAGCGGCAACATTTTGGTATAAGGTCGAGAAAATTTGGAGTGGCATTGGATTTTATCAGCGTATGGTGATTGCGGCGACACAGCTTACTATTTTTATTTTGTCGGTACATTTTATTCAAGCAGGGGAACTTACGATTGGAGGACTCATCGCGCTCAATGGATATGCGGCTATGGTCTTTGGTCCATTTGTAACACTGGGACACATTTGTAACACTGGGACACAATTGGCAGATCATCCAAAACGGCATTATTGCGATTGAACGTGCGGAAAAAATACTCGCGGTGCCTATAGAGCGATATCGGTTTGGAAAAAAGAAGAACTTATCTCCACTGCAGGGGAATATCGAGTTTTCGAATGTTGTATTTTCCTATAAACGCGGGGATTCTGTGCTCAAAAATGTGAATTTTTCTGTAACTGCGGGGGAAGTAGTTGCACTCGTTGGAGAATCCGGTGCGGGTAAAAGCACGCTCGTCGACCTTATTTCCGGTTATTATTTTCCTAAAAGTGGCAATGTGTTGGTTGATGGGCATAAAACCAGTGATCTTGATTTGGAATTTTTGCGAAAGTATATTGCCGTGGTGCCACAGGAAGTAGTGCTCTTCAATGACACAATAAAAATGAATATTCGTCATGGGAATCAAGGCGCATCTGATGAGGAGATTTATAGTGCCGCTAAAGAAGCATATGCGAGCGAGTTCATTGAAGGTTTTCGGAAGAAGTACGAACAGTTGGTAGGTGAGCGGGGGGTGAAGCTCTCTGTAGGACAAAAGCAGCGTATTGCGATCGCTCGCGCCATTTTACGCAATCCCAAAATTCTTATTCTCGATGAGCCGACAAGCGCGCTTGATCCCAAGACCGAAAGGAGTATTACTGAATCTCTTGAGCGGTTAATGAAAGGACGTACCACATTTATTATTGCTCACCGCTTAAGTACGGTACGCAAGGCAAACAGAATTTTAGTGTTGGCCGGTGGTAATATTATCGAGCAAGGCAGTCACGATGAACTTATGAAAATTCCTAATGGTTCCTATCGCCACATTTATGAGCTTCATATTGGGTTACGGTAGATTATTTTTTCTATTTCCACAAAGCCTTCAAAATACTAAGAATTTATTACCACTTGCCACTATTGACATATTTTATCTAGAATGTATTCTGCCTTACAGAGCTATTAACATTCGTTAGTGGCCATTTGAACCCCAGGAGGGTACTTAAATGCAGAACATTTCACAAACCAATCCACTCCCTGACCTTAGTCAGGTTCCTCTCTTCTCTGTAAGTGACGAGAAATGTCTTGCGGATGTTGCGGAAGTACTGAAGAAGCACAGGTGCCTTGACCGTTTCGGGGTGAACTTGCTCCACCAGCATTTTTCTGTTGGTGATGATGAAGTGATGCTTGAAACCAATAACCCAGACGACCGTACACTGCGTATGCGGCCAGTTAAGGTTGCGGAAATCGAAGCTACGCATGCCAGAATCACAAGCTGGCGGCTCGATACGGGGAAACCCCAAATGGCTTGTATTTGCATTCAAGCCCCTAATGGTCACGAACACCATTCTCGTGGCTAACTACATTCGATAGTCCCTTTTAACCGCCCCGAATTTATTTTCGGGGCGGTTTTCTCCTCCTCATTCACTCAAAGAAATTTTATATTTAAGAAGGGGGATTTCTTTGTTAGGCATAGGTATCTCCGCGATAAATTGACCACCGCTTGTTTGAATAATTTTTTGAGACGGAATATTATTCTTATCACAGGTAATAATTATCTCTTGCAACCCGAGCCCTTTTGCCTCAATAAGTCCTTGTCGAAGAATCTCAACACCATAACCTTTTCCACGCTCTAATGGACGTATTTCATAATAAATATGGCTCGCTGCTTCAGGAATTCGACCACTTGGTTTATGTCTAATCTGTATCATTCCGATGTATTTTTCTTTATCAATGAGCCAAAATTCACTTCGAGTCACTTCACCACTAACTAAATTTTTTCCTTGCGCAGCATCATTTTTGTGGTTTATAGAATCTAGTACATTTCTAATTTCTGATTCAATATGTTCTGGAGATTGAGACTCAGTAAGAAATTCACAAAGAGCTTCAGTATAGCTTTTTTGGTACGTTGTATTTGGTTTTACTAACTTGGGTGACATACATTTAATATTATATGTTTTTACGAACTCATGCTACTAACCATCTCGTTATAAAACGCTTCTGGTTCGGCGGGGGACGAGCGCATGGTTTTGAGTTTCTTTTTGTCGATGATAAGCGCGGTGTCTATACCGATACGTTTAAGAAAATGTATGTTGTGAGAGATTATCACCAATGCGCCCGCGAAATCTTTCAAAGCATCCGCGATAATATCAAGTGTTTCAATATCAAGGTTGTTGGTTGGTTCATCAAGCACCAGAAGATCGACTGATCCCGCCGTGACCATCGCAAACACAAGACGTGCCGCCTCGCCTCCACTCAAGACTCCCGCCTTCTTGCGCGCGTCTTCTTCTTTATAGAAAAGAAAACGACCAAGTTGTCTCCGCACTTCTTCATGAGTAAGTTTCGGATTATATTTTTCCACATTCTCGATAAGCGTAAGGTTGGGGGCGATGATTTGGTATTTCTGGTCCACATACACCACACCTGCGTCGGGGGAGCGTTTGACGTACCCTCCGAGTTCCACCACAGCATCTTCTCCTGCAATAGATTTTGCAAGCGTACTTTTTCCACTGCCATTTTTGCCGACTAACACAAGGCGGTCGCCATAAACAATGCGAAGGTCGATATTTTCGATAAGAGTTTTTTCTGCAACCCCAAGCACTCCGTCATTAATGGCAATTAACGTTTTTCGCGCGCCGGAAGTGTCGTGGTCGATCACAAACCGCAGCGGACGTTGTTTCTCCTTTTTTAATGTACTGGCTTTCTCATCTCGTTGCGCCATGATTTTTCTTAGTTTTTTTCCCTGCTTGCCCGCGGTACCGGATGCTTGGTTTGCGTAAAATCCTTTCAGTACCGGCGGCATGTTGTTTGCGAACACTTCTTTTCTTCCCACGCGCTTTGAGCGGTCTGCGCGTTTTTGTTCTGCTTCAATGGATTTTTTGACCTTCTTTAATTTTTTCTTGGTTGCCGTATAATCCCGTTCTCGCGCATCTTTCTTAAACTGCTTCTGGTCGGCATAATGTGTATAATTCCCTCCATACTCGGCGACAGCTCCTTCCTCAAGTTCCCAAATATGATTTACCACAAGATTAAGAAAGAATGGATCGTGAGAAACAATAATGAATGCCCCCGGGAATGTTGTGAGAAATTTCTTTAAAATATCAATACCTTCTGCATCGAGGTGGTTTGTTGGCTCATCAAGGAGCAAGAGATTGGGATTGTGTGCTTCGGCGATCGCGAGATTGAGTTTCATCAACTCACCTCCGCTGAGTGTTTGAAGTTTTTGGTCAGGCTTGATTTCGTTTTCTTTAAACCATTTGCGAAGCTTTGCATTAAGGGCGGACCAATTTACTCCTTGGCGAAAAACATATTCTTCTATTTTGTCGGTGCTTCCAAAAAGCGAGAAGTCTAACTGGGGGAGATAGTACGAGGAACCCTTGTTTTCTATCACGCCTCTTGTTGTTTCGATTTGTCCCGCAAGCAATTTTAAAAGCGTGCTTTTTCCACTGCCGTTTTTCCCAACCAATCCGATCCGATCGCCCTCTTTTATCGTCAGATTAAGCTCTTTAAAAAGAGTTTTATGTTGGAGCTCAAACGATGTATCTTTTGCCGAGAGTATTACTTTGGCCATTACAGAGTAAAATACCACACCTGTGGGAAACTTGATAGGCGGTATCCCGCGGAAGCATTGAAAAATCTGGGGATTTTTGGTATCTCCAGAGAACCACTTTTATTGACTTGCAATTACTATAATATAGTACTAAGATATAGTATATGACTACCATTACCATACCCATCAATAAAGACCTCGAGAATTTTATTGAGGAGGAGCTTGCACAGGGAACAAGTGAGAGCAAGGCGCATCTCGTGCGGTTTGCTCTCGAGCGTCTTCGCGAAGAACGGATACTTTTGCGGATACAGGAGGCGGAAAACGATATTAAAACAGGACGTGTCTATAAGGGCGATCTCAAAAAATTAGCGGGACGAAGTAAGTAATAATGGAATATCTTTATACCGCCAGATTCTTGCGTTCCTTTCGAAAATTATCTCCCGCGGTCCAAGATGATTGTTATCGCACTGTTGCGTTGTTTAAAAATAAAAAGAACGAGGGGGAAATAAAACTCCATAAATTGCACGGAAAATTAAAAAAATACCATGCTTTTTCTGTGAATTTTGCTTATCGAATTATTATAAAACTACACAAGAAAAAAGTATATTTTATGGATGTCGGTTCTCATACGTTGTATGCGTAAGTAATAATCTGCCCAGTGTGGACTACCACGGGGTTGAAAAACGAGTGGATTTTTGGTATTTTTAGGGTGTACATGCAACATATTTTGCTTGCAGTTTCTAGTATTGCGGATCTTTTTATCCGCTATCGTTCATGGAGATCAAAATCTCCCTCTAGTTTCGTAATTTGCAATTTTGCTTGACCGAATTAAAACGGTGATGTATTCTAACAACAGAGCTATTAACGGTCGTTAGTAGCATTTGATCTTGAAAATTTAAGGAGATTCATTATGGCGAAAACTCGTGATCGTTTCATGGACAAATTACAGCGTGCAGCAAAAGGCCTGAAGGATTCAGATTTCGTTGCTCCCCAGGGTACCGTTATCTGTTGGGGGATTAAAACCTGTGTTGGTGTCGCACAGCGGCATGATGTTATCGTGGTGCGTAATACAAACGATTCCCAAAAGATCACAGCACTTTTTTCTCCCAAGGAATGGGATCTTTTCATCAAGGGAGTAAAAAACGGCGATTTCAATCTAAAGTGAACCTTCTGATTAAGGGCTGTAATAATTACAGCCCTTAATTTTTGATATTTTTAAGTAAATAGAATTAATGAAAAATCAGGAATATTATTTGAAAACTACAAACAATAATCAACGACTGATTATTATCTTGCCCGGGTTGATGACGAATGCGTTGAGTGAAATTATTACCCCCTTAAGTAGAATTAAGTATAAATGCGACATTGTTTCGTTGACGCTTTATGATGGCAAAACGAAGTTGCATCAAGACATAAAGAGAATTATAGAAAGAGTTAATCATTTTCTTGCGCATTATGCACGCAGAAAACAATATAAGCACGTGTATATAATCGGCCATAGTTTTGGGTCGAGCATTCTCATGCTATCAAGACTCCCTAAAAGTATCGAAAAAATTGTCTTTTGGTCGCCATCGCCATGGATACCAAAAGACGGGCACAGGACACTCAAAAGCGCCGGAAAATATTTATATAAATTAAATAAATTTCATATCAGTAAAACCCTAGCGCGAGACCTCGCTAAATTGGATATCAGAAAAATGGTAAAAAATATACGAGGATATAAATTATTTATTTATTTTTCCAAAGGTGATGATAAGGCAGTATGGGTGGAATTATTCAAAAATGATATTTTGGCAAAAAACGTGAAAATCGTTAATACAAAATACCCCCATATGTACAACAAAAAACAATTAACTGCACTATATCAAAAAACCGAACAAGCGCTACTCGATATTGATTAGACGATTTAACGTGCTTAATTACCTATCCCCACGGAAGCATTGAAAAATCGGGGGATTTTTGGTATTTTGGGGGTATATAATTTTTCGCTATGAAAACTTTTGCTTTTATTGATGCGTCAAATCTCTTTTATGGTGGAGAAAAAAGTTTAGGGTGGAAGATAGATTACGAAAAACTACTAGAGTATCTACAAGAAAAATATGATGTCAAGAAAACACTCTACTTCGGAGGTGTTGAAGTTCATAATTTTAAATATAATTATCAAACAAATGAAACCGTTCCGCTAAAATCCCTCGAAAAACATCTTCTTGGATTATTGCAGAACAGCGGAAAAGAACTTAATGAGGCTGACATTCTTTTGATCGGTAGACACCTACAAAGAACAAGATTTTACCTGAGACTTGAACAGTTCGGGTATCAATTATTCCTTAAGCCAGTGAAGTTGTATGACCAGGAAGATGGAACAACAAAACGAAAAGCGAACTGTGATGTAGATATGGCATTTTATCTTATGAAGGAACGAGATAAATTTGATCGCATCGTCGTACTTTCTGGTGATGGTGATTTCTTGCCCGTGCTTAAGTATCTTAGAGAAATAAAAAAGGAGGTTATTGTTCTAGCGAGGGGGCCGAGAACTGCAAAAGAAATTCGTCAATTCGCCGGGAGTAATTTTAGGGATTTTGAATATCTTCGTGAACGATTAAAAAGGAGATAACAAGAACGGCACCCATATAGGATGCCGTTCACGTTTAGTGCTTTAAGTATATAGTATGCGGACTATTACTGTCAAGTAAAATTTCAGTATATGTAGCTACTCCAATATCCCCACAAAGTCATTGAAAAACCGGGGAATTTTTGGTATTTGGAACGTATAGAGATAATACATCTTGACAGTATCTGCTTACGAAGGTAGTATTATATTGTAATACAAATTATTACAAAATAATACACAATCATGCGTACCATCATTAATATTTCTGTTCCCGAAATAACCGCCAAAGAAATCCGAAAAGAGGTGAGGATAGGGGGGTTTTCTTCCACGAGTGAATTTTTTCGCCATCTTTTGCGTGAGCAAAAAGCACGAAATTTTACTGCGTCTCTAAAAAGAGACCGAGAGCAATTTGAACACGGAAAAGGGAAGAAGCTTTCTTCGCTTAAGGACCTGCGCTAAACAATGAAAATTCCACAAACTAAAAAAGATAACATCATTGATTCTATTAATGGCATTTCAATATCTGATCCATACCGTTGGCTTGAAGATGCAAAAAGTTCTGAAACAAAGGAATGGGTTGAATCTCAAAATTCCTATACTGATTCCTTCCTACGAAATGAAAATTTTGAAATATTCTCTAACGAACTCGTTAAGAATTTTAAGGTTGTTAATTTTTCAAATCCTATTCCTGTTAGGGGAAAGTATTTTTATAGCGAGCGCCAACCGGACGAGGACCAATCCGCACTTTATGTGAGAACTGGAATAAATGGCAACCCCGTTAAACTTGTAGATCCTAATGGGATGAGGGATGACAATACGATCAATATCGCTTTTTGGTCGGTATCTCGAACTGGTAAATATCTCGCATATGGTCTTTCGCAGGGAGGTGATGAGATGGCAATAATGTACATAAAGGGAGTGGATACTGGTATAAATCTATCAGAACAAATTCCTCGGTGCAGACATTCCCAAATAAGTTGGCTTCCTGATGACTCCGGTTTTTTCTATACGAAGAACCCCGAACCTGGTACTGTTCCTAAAAACGAGGAACATCTTCATACAAAAATCTATTTTCATAAAATTGGTGATAATCCAAATAACGATGAACTTATTTTCGGTAAAGATCGTCCAAAAGATGATATGCTCGGTATTACTATTTCAATGGATGGACGATATTTGGCAATTTCATCAGCGGTAACATGGACTGAAAACGATATTTATATTTACGATAGGGATACTAAGCAAACAAAACCTTTTGTAGTTGGTATGCCTGCGAAATTTTCACTCAAGTTTTTAGAAGATAAAGTAATTGTAGGTACTAATTATAATGCAAATAATTTTAGAATCCTTTCGGTTCCTATCATAAATCTATTTACTCCGACTGAAGACTGGGAAGAATTAATTCCAGAGCGGAAATATCTTTTGCAGTCAGAAACTACTACAAAAACTAAAATAATCGTAACTTATCTTGTTGATGCTTGTTCAAAGGTGGTAATGTTTGACCATAGTGGTAAAGAAATCGGCGAAATACCACTTCCTCCGTATTCGAGTCTCGCCGGAATTTCTAGGAACATTGAAGAAGATGAGTTTTTTTATGGCGTTGATTCGTTTACTTTTCCTAAAATAACATATCGATATTCTCCAATTGAAAATAAGTTTGAGGTATACCGAAAAACAGATAACCCAATAAACCCAAATGATTATGTTACCAAGCAGGAATGGTATCAGTCCAAAGACGGAACTAGAGTACCCCTTTTTATTTTTCACAAGAAAAATATATCTGTTGATGGAGTTAATCCTACTATCCTCTATGGGTACGGTGGTTTTGCAGACCTCAACACACCAGGGTTTATGAGAGGCTTCGTGTCATGGATGGAGCGTGGAGGCATTTATGTTATTGCGAATATTCGAGGTGGCGGTGAATTTGGTGAAAAATGGCACAAAGATGGCATGAAAGAAAATAAACAAAATTCTTTTGATGATTTTATTGCCGCCGCCGAATATCTTATTCAAGAAAAGTATACCGACCGAGATCATCTTGGTATTTTGGGAGGAAGTAACGGCGGTTTATTGGTTTCTGCGGTTGCCGTTCAGCGACCAGAATTATTTAAAGCAGTTTGTTCTCGAGTTCCATTAATTGATATGGTTAGATTTCCCTTGTTTGGTATTGCATCTCGTTGGGTCCATGAATACGGTAACCCCGAAGTAAAAGAAGATCTGCAAAGAATTTTAAAGTGGAGTCCATACCACAACGTGAAAGAGGGAGTTGAATATCCTTCCTTCCTTTTTACAACAGCAAGTAAGGATACTCGTGTCGATCCACTTCATGCACGAAAAATGACCGCCATGCTACAATCCGTTAATAAAAAGAACACAGTGCTGATTTTTACAGAAATGGAAACCGGGCATGGTCCAGGTAAGCCAATAAAGAAAATTGTTGAAAGTCAGACTCTTTTGCTTACGTTTTTTGCTCAAAATTTAGATCTAAAAATTTAAATTCAGACACAGCTCTAAATAAGTAACATATCCCCACAAACCCATTGAAAAATCGGGGGATTTTTGGTATTCTGGGGGTAAGATTCTTTGTTAAAATTTTTATGTAAAACGCTGTAAGGAGGTGAAACCTCTCTTGCTGACCTCCTTATCCTTTGTTATTTTCTTGCAATCAAAAATGACACCAAATTTTTCATCTGAGTTCCATCCGCATTCTTTATTGCCATAGCCCGATTTTCTTCAAACGACGATAATACTGTCCACCCCTCTTTCTCATATTTTTTTGCAAGATTCCCCGGTTCAAGATAAAAATTCTTCTTTTGGGTTTCCTTAGCAAAAAAATCTCCTTCCGTAGTAATAACAGCCAGCGCGTGAATAGTCCCCGTGTTAGCCTGTTTTTGGGCAGTAGCAATCAATTCTTCTCCTCTCTCCTTAGAAATATAATGGAGTATAAACGTAAATAAAATTATGTTGTAATTTGAAAAATCAGGTGTATTTGTGGCAAGATTATACACGAAAGTTTTCAATGACAAACCTTCACGCGCAGAGTA
This sequence comes from bacterium, assembly GCA_030648955.1. Taxonomy (NCBI): domain Bacteria; species bacterium. The sequence continues at coordinate 18,802 of JAUSHB010000010.1, read as the reverse complement.
TTGAGTAAGTTCATCCACAGATTGTCCAGATAAATCAAGTGCAACAACCTTAAATCCTTTTTTCGCAAGGAATATTGCATTTCTCCCTGTTCCAGCACCTAGATCTAAAGCATTTCCTGTATCACAAAAACTAAGAACTTTCTCAATAAATTCAAGCGGTTTAATATTTGGATTTTGAGAATGTAAAAATGTATTCATATCATATACTAATAATTTTTTAAAAAAGTCCCTCAAGCTTTTAACTACTTGAGTGAATTTGGAAGCAGGACTTCCAAATTCAGGTTGCCTAAAACACAAAAACCACGAAGAAGAGTTCAAGAGTCAGCTTGAATCAATCATCATCTTCAGTTTTGCACGCCTACTCGCCAACGGGGACATTACCCTCAAGGACGCTGAAAAGGCACTCCAAGTAGCTGCTTAATCCTTGCGCCGAACACCACCTTGGTGTTTAAAGCGACGAATAATCATTGCGTTCCATCTTATCATGCCGGCTTTCTCATAGAAGCCGGCTTTTTCTTCATCGCAAACAAGGTCGGTCATGTATAATTCACCTAATTCTTCGAGCATTTTTTTAAATAGAGCACTACCTATACCTTGTTTTTGGTAGCGCTTATCAACTTCAAGAAAGGGGATATAAGAACTTAGTACGCCATCTGAAATAGCGGTTATGTAGCCAATGATCATATTTTTTTCTGTGTCGATGGCACAAATAACCTTATATGAATTTTTCAATGAATCCCGAAATACTTGATCTGAAGGTTTAATTTCCCATCCTTCAAAAAAAATTCCTAATTTACATCCTTGGAGTTCTTTGATATCCGTCGAGTATTTTATATTTTCTAATTTCATAGGTTTAATTATAACATATTGATTATGTGGGGTCTGAAATATAAAAAGCAAGGGCTTAAACTCAATATCCCCACAAACCCATTGAAAAATCGGGGGATTTTTGGTATTCTGGGGGTGTAGTAGACTCATTTTGACTGTTTTAATATAGTCCAAAAAGTATATGAAACGTATCGAAGATATTATGCAGTATGTGGAGGAGCACCATCTCTATCCCGATTTGCATGTAATTGATGGGGCTGCGGAACCAGAAGTTATCATAAATGGAAAAAAGGTACTGATGTTTTCTTCAAATAACTATCTTGGACTAGCTACGCACCCAAAAGTTGTTGCAGCCGCAATTGAAGCTACAAAGAAATACGGAGTCGGGTCAGGAGGTTCTAGGATGTTGTCAGGAAATTTACAGGTACACAGAGAGTATGAACTAGCTATAGCTAAATTTAAAGGGGGAGAAGACGCAATTGTTTTTTCTACGGGGTATCAAACGAATCTTGGTGTTATTTCCGCCGTCATGAATCCCTTCAAGGTTGGACCATATGATTTTTTTAGGAGAAGAAGCGTCATACTAAGCGATGATTTGAATCATGCAAGTATCGTTGATGGTGCAAAAGCGAGCGGACAAAAAGTCGTCGTCTATAAGCATTGTGATATGAATGATTTAGAAAAGAAGCTCAAAAAATTTAAACACAGAAGAAAATTAGTTGTAACTGACGGTGTATTTAGTATGGAGGGTGATATAGCACCCTTAGATAAAATAGTAACTTTATGCAAAAAATATAATTCTTTATTGATGGTAGATGAAGCGCATGCCACCGGAGTGATTGGAAAAAATGGCCACGGCACACTTGAGCACTTTAACTTAAAACCAACTACTGATGTTGATATTGTAATGGGAACACATAGCAAGGCACTATCTTCAGTTGGCGGATTTGTAGTGGGAAGTAAAAATTTAATCAAATATTTAAGAATAGCAAGCAGACCATATATATTTTCAGCAGCTCTACCGCCCGCTGTGTCAGCTTCACTCATTACTTCTCTAGAGGTTATAGAATCAGAACCTAATCTGAGGGTTTTATTAAATAAAAAATCAGATGATTTAAGGGCAAAATTAAATACACTTGGTTTTGATACATTGGGGAGTCAAACTCAAATTGTTCCTGTGTTAATAGGAGAAGACGAACAAGCAATTGAGTTTTCGAGAATGTTGCTTGATAAAGGTATCTACGCTCCTTGTGTAAGATGGCCCGCGGTTCCTAAACATCGAGCAAGACTTAGATTAACAGTTATGTCAACACATTCAAATGATCAAATCGCGTATCTTATAAAGTGTTGTGAATTAATTGGAAAGGAATTAAAAATTTTGTCGTAACGACGATAGATTTTTATTGTATCCACAAGTCTCGCCTCCTTCTTTACGACCGAAAGTATTTCTACGGCTATCCTTTTTAAATTGTTTTTTCCATACGTACGCCCATTTTCCATTGCCTGTTGACATAATTTTTTCATGCTGTACATTAAAAATAGGGTTGCTGGGATTGTCCTGGTAACAGATCAAAGCGAGGTTCTTTATATGAATAGCAAAGAAAAGCAACTTGTCATGACCTTATGTGGTGATAAGTGCGATGGTTGCCCACAGATTTTCACGGACAACACTGCAGAGTCTACAAAGCAAGTGGTTGTCACCGACGACTTCGGCAATACGATCGCAATGTCAAAAGACCAATTCCGGGTTCTCGTCAAGGGATCTAAGGAGGGCAAGCTGGACATCTAACCGATGACCAGCAGTGTGAAAAGGGGACTACAAACGTAGTCCCCTTTATTTAATATTATCTGGCAACTCTTTTTTAATTGCTGAAATAATAAGTTTTTTAGAATTATGTGAGAAATGAGAATTATCAAAATCACTCCACATGCCCACGACACGTAATCCACTCTCAGTTAATATTTTTTTTATCTCATTGGGCGTAAAAAGATGCATCGTTGACATTAGCACATGTATCTTCCCGCCTTCTTTCCACGTGCTCTCAACCACTTGTTTCATTGACACAATATCAACTACTTCTTTTGTGGTAGTTACTATTCCATCGCCTAATATTTTTTTTGAGATATTTGTAATTAAGCTAGTCTTTTTATTTTTTATCCAATTCTTTCTTGCGTTTTTAATTTTTAATAAAGAATTTCCTGTTGCTAGTATTAGCCTTCCTCCCTTTTTCAGTGAACGGGCAAGCTTTCCCACTGCAATTTTATGATTGTCTCTTTTAGTAAGAAAACCAAATGAAAATATACTTATAACTGCGTCAAATTCTTCAATAAAGGGAAGTGACAGCATATCTTTTTGGGTAAATTTAATAGTTAGTTTTTCTTTTCGGGCATTCCTCTTTGCAAGCACAATCAAATCTTTCGAAGAATCAATTCCTGTCACTGAGTATCCTTCCCGTGCAAACTCTAAAGAGTGTCTACCATTACCGCATCCAACATCAAGAATTTTCATACCTTTCTTTAACTTAAATTTTTTGATTATGAAAGAAACTTGCTGGTCGGCAAGTTTCTGGGGAAGTGTTGAATAGACGAGTTTAATATAGTCCTTATTAAATCCGTCTTTTTTTAATGTTTTTTTTATAGGCACGAGTCCCAGATGTTTAACATGAGATTTTAATGCACTTAGTGTACAAGAACTTGACATTTTATGCAATATTTGGAAATATAATAATGAAGTTGTTAAGATTGTCTTGACAACACCCAGCTCTTTAATGGAGGCCATTTATGAGCAAAAAGCACCTTATAACATTATGCCCACACGAAGATCCGGAATGTCCGGAAGTCTATCTTGATGACGCAGCTGATCCGGGTAAGCAAGTGGTTGTCACCGACGACTTCGGCAATACGATCGCAATGTCAAAAGACCAATTCCGGGTTCTCGTCAAGGGATCTAAGGAGGGCAAACTGGACATCTAACCGATGACCAGCAGTGTGAAAAGGGGACTACAAACGTAGTCCCCTTTATTTTTTTACCATCTCTCATACTCAGTGGTATACTTATATATACCCATCAAGCATACTATGATGATGAAAATCAACCAGATTTTTATAATGTTGTAAGTCAATCGGAAGAAAGTTAAAAATTTTGTCGTAATTTAACAAATATGAGTTTTACAGATAAGCAGGGTTTAATATTGAGGAGACCAAAAATCAGTAAATTATATTCTGTAAATGTTTCTGGTGTAGAGATAGACGTACCCGCCGTCTACGGAAAAGTTTCCGCAACCATGTCTTTTTTCCCTGCATCCTACACTAAGGTAGAACAACTTATCGGGAATAAAAGAATCTTTCCGATGAAAATCTTTCCGGGTGTGGCCATACTTGCGGTGACGGTTTTTGACTACATGGACGCTCCGGTCGGACCTTACAGAGAAATTGCATTATCAGTTCCATCCACAATAGATAAGAAAATACCTATCTTGCCATTGCTTTTTGATTCTTTGTTTTCTAACTTTGGTTTTTATACATTACTTTTAATTATGAACACTGATCTCGGCATACAACATTCCAAAGATGTTTTTGGATACCCTACGTTTAATAAGAAAGTTACCATCGATATTGAAAACGATAAATCGTTTGTAAAAATAAATGCGTATAGTGCAGAAGAACAGATATTTTCAATGAAAATGGAGGGGTTCAAAACATATCATCCAATGCAGGATAAAAAATATAATACCTTTTTTGCTAACAATAATGAGCTACATAAAGTTGAGATGGTTGTTGATGCCTATGTTGCCGAACGAAATTTAGGTGCAAAAAATAACGAATATAATTTTGGTAATCATGAAATATCGAATACGTATTTTAAGAACTTAATGCTAAGTGACAAGCCTCTTAAACATATGCACTATCGTCAGGCAACAGAAGTCCTATCACAACCTTATAAAATTTGAGCATGTTGTTTTACTATCAGACCAGTTTTCTCCTCGGAGCAATTTCTTCTGCGCTTATTGCGCTTGCGATTATTTTTAAGGGGCAAGATAAAATCATAAGAAAGAGATTTGCCTTTTTATCACTCTGCGGATCAATTTGGAGTATTGGCTTTTATTTCTTAACTCTTTCTTCCACAGAAGAGTCCGCATTATTTTGGCGTTGGTTTATGGAAAGCGGCTCCGTTTTGCTCCCTGCTTTTTGGTTGCATTTTGTGTATGCTTTTTTGGATATAAAGAATAGCAAAACTAAAATAATTATTTTAGTTACCTATTTTTTCAGTGCTGTTGTGTGGGTGCTTAACTTGCTTGGCTGGCTGTATTTCCCGGGGATTTTTGAAAGTGCGATGGTTGAGAAATATGTTTTCAAATATTATGCAATAGCAGGATTCGGATATTATTTATTTTTTTCGTATTTTAGTTTAGTTATTTTATATTCCTTATTTATTTTATATAAGGAATTAAAAAATAGTGATGGTGTTAAGGCTATTCAAATTAAATATATTCTTGTATCTGCAATTTTAGGATTCGCGGGCGGCGGCATGACATTTCTTCCAACAATAGGAATTTCCATTCAGCCATATGGGGTGATACTTTTTGCAATTTATCCTATCATTATCGCAGCTGCGATAACGCGATATCATCTTTTTGATATTAAAGTTATCACAGTTGAAACTCTTACATTTTTTATCTGGCTCCTCATACTTTTTCAAGTACTCACAACAGAAAGCTTTACGGATAAGATAATCAATGGCTTCCTTCTTCTTTTTGCAATTATTTTCGGTGTGTTACTTATTCGTACCATTATTAAAGAAGTGCAAACTCGCGAGCGGATTGAGGGACTGGTGAAAGATTTGGCGAAAGCCAACGACCATTTACGGCAGATGGAACAACAGAAGTCAGAATTCGTGTCCATCGCATCGCACCAACTCCGCACGCCACTTACCGCCATCAAAGGATATGCATCAATGATTCTTGAAGGGTCGTTTGGAGCACTCAATCAGCAGGCGCGGGAGGCTGTTGAAAAATTATTCAGATCGAGCCAACGACTCGTTTCTCTTGTCGAGGATTTTCTTACCGTCTCGCGTATTGAACGGGGTAAAATGCAGTTTGATTTTAGCTCTGTTGATCTAAGAGTTCTTGTCGGGGGGGTAGTTAAAGAACTTGAGATTGATGCGCATGATAAGGGTCCCATGATATCATTTCAAGTTGAAAGTGAAAATTCATACGTTGTTCGGGGAGATATTTTAAAACTGAAGCAAGTGTTTATCAATGTTATAGATAACGCAATCAAGTTTACCAACTATGGTTTTATTCGCATACTTCTTTCACGCAATGAAGAAACAAAAAAAATACGTATTGCTGTATCTGATACCGGAGTGGGAATGGATTTCAACACGATCCTCCATTTGTTTAAACGCTTTGATGAGGAAATAAGCTCAAACAGAAAAGGAAAAATCGGGATGAGTCCGGGCGGACTCGGACTTTATGTTTCCCATCAAATCGTGAAGGCGCACAATGGAAATATTTGGGCGCAATCTCAAGGAGTGGGCAAGGGTTCAACGTTTTTTGTCGAACTTCCGGAATGGAGGGTTGATATTAAATAAATAATTCGTATGAACTTGGGTAGTGTGCAATGTCGAGCGTAGAATTATTGTGGTATCAATGGAACAAAAACACCTTGAGATAGCTGCAAATATTTCTTCGGTAGCAGATGTTCTTAAGGTCAAGGTCGGAGATATTGTTTTTATATAAAGATAAACATGAGAAAGCATTTAGTAATAGCAACTTACGATGGTATTGGTACGCATTATTCAGGGGTTGGTACTATCGCAAAAAATATCGTAGACGCACTTGATGAATCATCGAATGATCTAAAACTTAAGGTTAGTATTGCATATATAAATGTTGATAAACAATCCAGAGTATTTAATAAACAGTGCTTTGATATGGCTTCAACATTGGTTACAAAAACTGGCGGACACATGATTCCATTATGTAATACCACTAAGGGACAAAGTGAGTGGGATATGTGGAGAAGTTTTAATGAGTGGAATTATGCTTGTGTTTCCTTGGTTACTGCTCTCAATCTAATTTTGAATCCAAATGAAGAAAATCATATTCTTTTAAATGACACACCTTTTTTGTTTTTTGCTAAATATAAAGATTTGGTAAACGATAAGAATATTAAGTGTTTTTACTTTCCTCTAAGTACTGGTAAAAATCATGCTTTTGGAGATCAAGAATGGAGGAGTAACCGCATAAGAGTAGAGCAAAAATGTTTCGACCTGATTTCAAAAGATAAAAACTCAAAAGTTGTTGCTTTGGGTAAAAGGTTTGCAGAGAGAATGTCTGAAGATTACGGCTTATCTTTTAGGGAGGAGGATTTCTTACAGAACGGTTTATTTTTTGATAGATATTTGGATTATTTGGGCAAGAAATTTGTAAATCAAGATCTGAAAAAGTTTGGTATAGAGATTGGAAAAGATAACAAATTGATTTTTGCTTGGGGTCGCTGCTCTGTTGCTAAAGGTTTTAAGGAACTCGCAAGAGCATGGGTGAAGGTATACAAACAACTGCCTAGTCATTATTTAATTTTGCAAATACCCAACAACTCCGGTGAGCCGAATTATTTTTCTGAAGTTCAAGAAATCTTATCTGAAACATCAAGATATGTGGTAATAGACGATTTTAATCCCGAAATATGGAAAACCGTATTGAGAACAGAGAATACTGATTTGGTATGCATACCCTCAATTATGGATCCATTCCCACATACTTCAATAGAAGCGAAACTTTTTTCAAACGGAATGAATTACATCACTATTATTAGCGATGTAGATGGTGCTGTCGATGCGTTTGCTCGTAGCGAATCTATGTATGTTGATCCTAGAAATACAGAGTTGTTTGCACAAAAAATAATTGAAGCTATCACCATGGATTATAAAAGTAGAAGAGAAATTATAAATAGGAACAAAGAAACAATTAATAAATTTGATTTCCCTAAAATTTTAGAAAAGTTTATTAAAAATAATATCGTAGACATATGATTTTTCGCTGGTCAATTTGGGGAAATTATATAGCTAGGAATGTCGAATTACTTCGTTATAGCGTTCTCACCTTTAAAAAACAATTTGGGAATAATCATAAATACATAATTTATACTGATAATAAGGAGTATGTTTCCAAGTACTTTGATGAAAACATAGATATTAGGCAATTTCCGACAGACGAATACTCGTTATTTTGTGTAACCTCTAAAGCTACATGGATGAAGTGGTGTCCATCATCGAGACTTGATATTAATCAGACGGAATTTTATATAGACTCAGATGTCTTTTTATTAAAATATCCCAAAGAGATAGATTCTTTCTTATCTAATCCAAAAGAGAAATTTGCCATCACAGATGAGTTTCTCGGTCAATCATGGCAACACGGGGCGATGAGTAAAAGGGCGACACCTGAAACACCTTTTGTAAACGCGGGGTTTTTTGTACAAAAAGCGGGGCATGATATATCGAACGATTTAAAAAAAGAGTTCGAATGGTGGAAGGAGAATATAAAAGAGGTCGAACAAACTCACCACGATGAGCAGGGTGCACTAGCGATTGCATTAACGAACAATTTTGTTAGGGGAGAATTGTATGTGTTACCAAAAGACACGTATATGCTTATCGGAGAAAACGAGAACACGGATGTTGAAGATCTTGAGAATGTAACCTTATTCCACGCAGTCTATCCAGACCATCCGGCGTTCTATAAATTCAAAAACTTCCTCGATAAGTTAATCAAATGATCAGTTTCAAAATCAGACTATAAATGCTATTATTGTCACATGCAAAATGGTAAAACGGTTGCGATTCTTATGTCTGTTAGGGATGAGGAGTCATATATTGATTTAAATATTTCATATCATCTTGATCTTGGTTTTGACTACATATTTGTAGCTGATCATTATTCAATAGATAATACGAAAGAAATACTTAATTCATATAAAGATAATCCTAAGGTTATCGTGATCGAAGAAAAAGATCCGATTTTTGACCATGCAAAAATTGCTAATAAACTTCTTAATCATGCGAAGTTCAATTACAAAATTGATTGGTTTATTTTCTTGGATGTTGATGAGTTTCTTTCTATAAACGATGATACTGTTCACGATTTTGTGGAACGTCTGGAAAATAATAATATTCCGTATGCAACTATTGGTTGGGCTAATGCATTATTTGATTACACTTTTTCTGATTATACATCTTCGCCAACTAATCCTATTGATACAACAAAATATTATTATCCATGGCCAGAAAAAGATTGGCAAGAGTACGGCCATTTTAGAAAGGCTATCGTTAAAAACCACGATAATATGGAGATTGTTGTCGGAGGTCACTACGTGGAAACGGGAAATAACAGAGAATTTTTCGGTATATACCATCGGAATCCTTTCATTGTTCCAGTGGATGAGGCAAAATTATTGCACTTTGAGTTCAGGGGGAAAGCTGAAGATATTTATAAAAAATGGGAAAAGTTGGCAACCTTTGAAAGTGATTCAACCTCTGACCCGGGTTCTCCTTGGATGGAACGAATTCAAACAATCAGAGGGTACGTTGAAGAGTTTAAGAATAATATAAACGAAATTAACAAAAGATGGTTTTCTGAGCACAGAACGTTTTGGGGAACAGTTATACCTGATGAAAGAATTATTTATGATACCACACTAGCGATCTGGTATGGAAAGTATTTTCGAAAAAAGGTGAAGAGTGGAAAAATTAAGTCAGTTTGTTTGGTGCGAAGCGGTCATTTGGGGGATGTTGTCATGTCTGAACCTGTTGCAAGGTTTCTTTCTAAGTATATTGATAAAGTATGTTTAGCTACGGAAATAAAAGATGCGGATTTGATATTTAGCACCTACCATAAGTTTTATGGGTACGATAAAGTTGTTTCAGGGGATATTGATTGTGATGTGACACTAAAATTAGTGTATGAACTTAGTGATAACAGTAAAACATATATACAAGGATATATGGAGTCAGTTGGCTTTGGAGATGTGACCATCACAGACATTCCTGCCTTGAATCAGGAATGGAAGAACATCATTGAAGACAAATATATTCTACTATCCCCCTTTTCTAGTTCGTGGGAAGAGAAGAAAAGGGGTTGGGGGTACGAAAAATTTATCGAGCTATCAAAATTGCTTGAGACTGAATACGGTATTAGGTGTGTGATGCTCGAGAACCATTACTTGTTTGACGAAATGGTGTCTCTTATCAGGCATTGCGAGTTTATTGTTGGAAATGATTCTGGGCCAATAGTAGTTGCCCAAAGTTTTTATAAGAAATCATTTATTATTTTTGGAGCAACACGTCCCGAATACTTACGTTTATCTGAATATGCAGTGCCAATTTATGATAAAAATAGACATAAGCTCTGCAAACATAATTCAAGAAAAGAAGAAATAGATTGCTGTGAGGAATTTTGCATGGACAGAATAAAGGTCGCTGATGTTTTTGGTAAAATTAAATCAAACGTATGAATGCATTAGAACCACAAATAAAATTAGCTTACATCATGGGTTTGAGAGATGTGGTACTGGGTGAAATAAAAAAGAATTCTAATTTTCATATTATCAAAGAAGATATTGACTCGATATATCTCGAGTTTGCTAAAGATTATTTAGTAGATATTAAGCAACTGAGAAGTGTTACTCGGGCATATATTACAGTACAAGATAGTAAGTGTCACCCCTCTTACATTTCTAACCATAAATCAATCTTGGGTAATCTTATAGAAATTGTTCTCAGTGGAAACAATGAACAGTTTAAAAGTTTCAAGATAACTTGTGCAGGGTCAGATTCCTCTGAAGTTAGAAGTATCGCTAGATATATACAAGAAACATACGGACTTTTTGAGAAAGAAGAAGCTGATATGAAAATACATATTGTGAAGCCAGATGTCATATGGGAAATAGGTATTCAAATTACTCCACGCCCGTTGTCTGTCAGAGACTATAAGGTACGAAATATGAGCGGGGGAATGGATCCTACGATTGCCTATGCAGTAAATTCTTTCTGTGTATTAGATAAGGCAAAAAAATATTTAAATGTTTTTTCTGGTAGCGCAACACTGCTTATTGAAGCCGCTCAATGTTATCCATATCTAGGACAGCTAGTTGGTTTTGATAATAATAAAAAGCACCTTTCTTTGGCTATACAGAATATAAAAAAAGCAGGATTGATTAAAAAGATACAAATCAAGGAAATGGATATTTTCGATAAACCTGATTTGGGAAAATTTGATGCGATTACGTCTGATTTGCCTTTCGGGATGTCTGTATCAAAAGGTGAGGATCTTGAAAATTTATATCAAAGTTTTATTGAGTATAGTCAAGAAATATTAAATCCTGACGGAAGATTGGTGATATATACAAGCGAGCATGAAATTTTAGAAAAAATTATCTCAGAATCAAAGTTTAAAATAATAAAGACATTAGAATTAAAGTTTATAACGGCAGTGGATGCGTATCTTCGTCCAAAAATTTTTGTGTGTAGATTTTAATAAGAGTTAGAAATTCAGTAAGGACTCGGTTACTGTATGTTGCCGTTATATAGCATGAGTTTTGGTCCTTTAATTTTATCATATATACCCAGAGTATCCTCGATACTATTTGCTACGGGATCCCCTTTTAGATTTAAGGATGTATTTAATAATACGTAAATTCCCGTTTTGTCCCCAAAACTTTTTATTAGGTCATAAAGAAAAGGGTTTGTTTTTCTATTGATGGTCTGAACCCTGGCGCTGCCATCGTGGTGGATTCCACCTTTTATTTTTTCTTGCGCAGACTTAACGATATCATATTTATACAACATAAAAGGTGAAATTGCTGGCCCCATGAAATACTCATGTACTTTTTCCTCAAGCACAACAGGTGCTACCGGCCGATAACTTTCTCTTTGTTTTATTTTTTCACTTAATTTTTGTTTTACAGCAATCTTATCTGGACGGGTAATAAGCGACCTATTTCCTAATGCCCTTGGACCGACTTCAGCTTGGCCATTGTGCAAAATCACCACACCGTCTTTCAAAAGTATATCTACAGCTTTATCAATAGAATCAGAAGTATATGTGAATTGTTTTTCTCCCGTACCTAGATATGGAAGGTTAACAAATGGACGTACTTTAAGCACTTCATTTATTAAGATGCATATAGCTCCTAATGATTGGCCTGTGTCGTCGCAACAAGATGCGATAAAATGACGCATGTTCGGAAAATTTTTTAAAATCTCGCTATTTACATCTAAATTTAAACACGCCCCACCAGCCATTACTAAATTGTTGCTTTCTTTGCCTATATGCTTAAGAACACCGGCTACATCTTTGACTCTATGCTCAGAAAAAAATTTTTGGACCGAAGCACTAAAATCAACAACACTTTTATTATAAATAGAAACATTCCCTCCTTCTATGTCGGGGAAAAGTTTTTTTAGAATCTCAACACTGTCCTGATAAAAAGCCTCCCCTAATTCAGACATAACGCTTTCAAGTTTGTCGGTCATTTCTGTTTTAGGAGTGCCATAAGCAGCTAGAGCCATCATTTTACCTTCGCAATGAACCTCATTGTATAAAAAATATGAACAGGCACCATAAAATTTTCCATTTATCATACTACCTATATCGATATTCGTTCTTTTTATTTGATTCTCTTTGCCCAAATAGGCCCCAACGCATTCTCCTTTTTTGTTTAATTCATTATAATCACCACCACCATCACACGTAACAATAACCGCATCTTTAAAATCAGACATTAAATACGTTGCCGCGTGAGCTAGATGATGATTTACAATGAGCACGTCTCTCTTTTTACCCAGTATCTTAACTTTTTTCCAATGAGGGTCTCTTGGTAATCCTGTTTGTAAATTAAAAACATCCTCTTTTTCTAAGAGGGGGTTTTGAAGTGTGGTCATTGACCAGTAAGTGATATCTTTCACACCCTTTTTTAGATAGGATAATCCGTACTGGATTAAATATTCCACCTCTTTTTTATTATTGAATCCTTTTTTCTTTATTCTAAAAATCCTTTCCGCCTCTAAAACAAGTACAACACGATCATTAACCGCAAAGGAAACGGAGGAGTCGTGTACATTGTATGCTATAGCACAAAATAGCTGTTCATTCATATATTCTGGTATAATATATCAGAATAATTAATTATGAAAGAGTTTGATTTAAAGAAATACCTAAGTAGGTATGAATATACTGATGTCGACTTCTTTCGATTTCCTGGTAATTATGGCGATTCTCTTATCTGGCATGGAACAAAGGGGTTGATTTCTTCGCTTAACATTTCAGAGCACTATGTAGATATTACTTCGCCTAAGTATAATGACGTACTGTTTATAGATGGTGGAGGTAATCTTGTTGATTATTATTCTGACATTAGAGACTTCCTGCTTAAAAAGCCTGATTTATACAATGAAATTGTTATTCTTCCACACACAATATTTGGCGAGAAGCAGATCGAGGTTTTGAATAATATTACCAGCAAGCTGGTAATATTTTGCCGAGAAAAAATTTCTACAAAATTCTTAGAAGATAAACTAACTGACGGCGAAATATATCTATGGCACGATTGCGCATTTTATAATGAGTTTACTCAGATCCCCGCAGGAAGGGGTGTTTTAAATGCATTCCGTTCAGATCTGGAATCAGGATTGAATAGGCACCCAGAGATAAATAATGATGTATCATCTAACGGATACTCAACTAAACCACTGGATGAGTTGATTGGAATTTTACAGAAATACGAACAAGTAAATACTGATAGATTGCACATAGCTATTGGTGCTACATTATTAGGGAAAAAGGTAAAGTTGTTTTCGAACTCGTACTATAAAAACAAAGCAGTATTTGATTACTCACTTAAAGAATTTCCAAACATTTCTTTTGAAGAAAAACTTAATGATAAATAAAAATGTTTAATTTTAAAATAATAGCAAAGATATTTTCTAATTTTGTAAAGAACCCTTGTGGGGAGTTTAAGTATAAAGAAAAAATAGAATATCTTGTCTGGTTGAGTATAAAAACAAATCACACCCTTTGGGATCTGGAAGACTTAGCGAGGTTGCCTGAATTAGGGGATAAACATGTCTCTGGTACTAAAAAAGAAATAGACAGGAATAATCAGATTAGAAACGATCTAATTAAGGACATCGACATGGAAATTATAAAGGAGTTTGATGTTTCTACTGGTCCACAAGAAAAATTTTATAGTGAAAGTCCAGGAATGATTATAGATAGGCTCGCCATTATTTTTATTAAATTATCGGTCATTAAAAAATTAATATCAGTTATTAAGGAAGAAGATCTAAAGCAAGATTATATAAATAAGGGAAAATTGATTTCAGGACAAATGGAGAATCTTGGCAATTTTTTGGATTTATACTTGATAAGAATAAAAAATGGAAAAGCAATTTTTGAAATACAACAACCTATTAAGATTTATAATGACGAAAGGGTTAAAAAATATATCAGAATTATAAAGCAAGATCATCGTTAATAAAAAGAAGGTCTCTTTCACAATAAGGACTCAAAAATGCACGTTCTTTTAAATCACGACAGTAATCTTCACCGAATTTCTTATCGTGGTATGATTGAGGTATGAGTAAATACTGTCTAAATAGCACGCGACCTCTCTTCAGGTAGGAGTCGAAATATTGATGCGTGAGACCCCGGGTTGGGGTCTCTATGTTTCCCATCAAATCGTGAAGGCGCACAATGGAAATATCTGGGCGCAATCTCAAGGAGTGGGCAAAGGTGAGGAAGCGAGTGTGCGTAGCTTCCGCAAGGGCGGAGCACGACAGTGCGAGCCGGGGTCGCGTAAATTTTCAGCCCGCCTGCCGTGCGCATCTCTCTGCGGCGCGGGCAGGCAGAAAATTATGTGTGACCGACGTTTTTTGTCGAACTTCCGGAATGGAGAGGGATGTGAGATTGGGGGATTAACAATTGACCATTAGCTCTTGGCTATAACGTATATAATTAATTATTTGCTCTCCATTACGCGCTATGTTAGGATAAAAGTATGGAAATACTTGATAAAAAACTACAAAAACAAATTCGTATCGCTTCAAAAAAACTCGGCGTGACAGAAAATGAGGTTCTTAAGCGTGCTATTTCAAGTTACATGGGCAACTTTGAAGATTTAGTAAATTTACAAAGCGAACTTCATGCATGGGATATATTATCTGCCAAGGCGATGCGAAAGTATAATTTCTAAATTTTTATGAACCCCGGCGATGTAAAGAAATTTATCGTAGCCGGGGGCGCACTTGTCGTCCTTGTTCTTGTTTCCTGCGGACTTACGGGGTGTAAAACACCTTGGAGTAAAGACGGGAATCAAAGCGATTCTTCAACAAGCAACACAAATACCACGGAAATTCCAGGTCTCGTTCCTGATCCAGGTGAAGCTGGTAAGGCGACAATTCCGGGTATCATTACAAACTCCAAAGGTATACGCGACGACATCTATAATTACATCCTGATCAATCATCAAGATTCTGAAAAGACGCGGGAGGCGTTGTTTCAAGAAGCAAGAGTACTGCAGAATGCTTTGCTTGACGCAAATGACAAAGTAAAATCAATCAACCACGGGGATGAGATTACACGTGCGGGTGATTGTTTGCGCTATATCAGCCCACAAGATGCTTCAAAGGTGGAAAATTCATTCGTATCAATGTTCATTAATACCGATGCACGACATAAGGCATTCGAAGCGTTTGATCGTCAAATTGGTGGACAATCGTTTGCTGGTACTCCGTACGACCAACGAAAAACTGCTTGTACATTTACCCCTGATTCTCTCCCCAACTAGTCATAACGATGGAGGTATGACCCATGAAATTCTTTGCGAGGCTGTTCCTTGTTGTACTTTTCTGCGTTCACCTGCAATATCCCACATATGCACAAAATCTTTTCTGCGCGAACCAATCGCAGAAAAAGATTCTTGTGGTGTTTGGCAACGGTGTATTAAGTAATCTGTACAACGCTAATCAATCACGGGGAGAAATCGAGGACAGATTAAAGGTAATTCTTTCTCCGGATCAATTTGCATTACTGGAGTTTAAGATTGCCTATAACACCTCAGTAGGCGGACTTGTTGATGTCTATGAGGCGGTGAAGCAAAAGATTGCTAACGACAGTTATGTCACGCAGTTCTGGCGGTGGATGAGCAATTTAGATCCATTACCTGATTGGCTTCAGGAAACAATGAAAGAGCACCTTGTGGCAATCGACCCAGTAAGCTATCTTGATGCCCATGATATAAGCGATCACCTTCAGGTATATCGCACCGCAATTCTTGAAGGAAGAATTGTCGTTGTCGTTGCGCATTCCCAGGGAAACTTCGGGGCAAATAAAGTGAGTGATATTCTCTACAACGGCCCCAGTCCAATCCAAACAAGAAGTTTTGGAATTGTCTCAGTGGCTAATCCTGCAAGTTTTGTTGGCGGCAGAGGTCCTTACTCAACCCTTGCGGAGGATGCAGTAATCAATGCGGTTCGGTTGGTGTCGGTTATTGGCGCGGCTCAACCGCTTCCGGCAAACGTGACCAACTTCCCGTTTCCGATTGTTGACCCGCTACGGCATTTCTTTGTGGAGACTTATCTCTATCCGGATAGTCCAAGTGAGACAAAAATCCTCAACGATATCGTCGCAATATTGCAGGAGTTGGTACAACCCCCAGAACTCGCCCAACCAGGCGCAATCACCGCAACACTCACGTGGGGAACTCAACCCGATGTGGACCTCCATGCATTTGAAGACCTCGGTGTCATCGGCGCTCATGTGTTTTATTGGAATATGGTGGGCATTGCGGGAAAACTGGATGTGGATGATAGGGAGCAGTATGGTCCAGAGCATTATACAGTTTCATGCGGGACTCTTCAGGCAGGAATTTATCGCATCGGGGTAAACTATTTCGACGGAATTTCCCCTGAAACTGCACAGATACAAGTGAAAGCAGGACTTTCTGTCCGCACTTTCACACGGGAATTACCCACTGCACTCGGCAGTTCGGGGAATAACAGTCCTGTCCCCGTCGCCGATATTATTGTTATGGGGGATCAGCAGAATGGGTTCACGTTTGATATTCGGGAAGTTGTTCCCAGTCAAACACCAAACATAACGTTCGGTCAATTCTAATTTCTTTTGTGTTATTTTATTCCACACCCCCTCGGGCTTTCACGAGGGGGTGTTTTTTTTGCATGGCAAGGATTTATCGTACTTTTTGCGTTTCCCAGGCAAGTGTGTTTTGATGGATTGATTTTTACTGTACAATATATATACATAAAACAAAATAGCTCGTTCATGTCAAGTGGTCAATAATTATTATGCAACTGGAAATTATATCAAACACGGGAAGTACGGTAACGTTTATCGCGGGTTTTGTCATGTTGATTACGGGGGTCATTGTTTTCACGCGCGATAGAGAGAAAAAAAGTAACTACTTATTTTTTCTTCTGTCCCTATCTGCATCCCTATGGAGTGTTACGCTCGGTTTTTTTGAAATTACCCATAATCAATTTTTGGAAAAATATCTTCTGATACTCGTGTATATTACCGCTGCAATTATCCCCCTCGCACTCCTATTTTTTTCAATCGCACTCGCCACAGAACGCATAAAACTTTCACGTTTCAAGAAAATTCTTGTTTGGGCACCATTTATTTTTATTGTTACCGGTCTTCTTATTCCTGATTTTATCCTCAAGAATAAGGATGGATTTGATGGTGTGGCAAAAACAATTGCATTTGGAAAATGGTTCCCACTCTACGTTGCGTATATCATCGGGTATCTTATCGCGAGCATTGGAGTCATGATAAAGCGATATCATGAAGGCGCGGGTATTTTTAAAGTTGAGCTCCGGGATATTCTTTTAAGTACCGTTACCGCAATTATATTTACGCTTTCGACAAATCTCTTTTTGCCCAATGCGGGTATTTTTAAATATTTTTGGATTGGTCCCATCATCTTGGTTTTTACATTTCTTATGGTGGGGTATCTCATTATAAAATACAATTTTTGGAATTTGAAACTGATTGCGACGGAGCTGTTTGCGTCTCTCATTATTATGACGCTTGTCATTGAGATCCTTATTACGACTTCGATAGCGGACTTTATTACTAAGCTTGGCATCACACTCTTTGTGGTGTTTTCAAGCGTTTTTCTCATACGAAGTGTGCGTAATGAGGTCGAAGCAAAAGAAGAGGTCGAAAGACTTCTCAATGATCTTGCATACGCAAATCAAGAGCTTCAATCACTTGATAGACGCAAATCAGAATTTCTCTCCATTGCGTCTCATCACCTTCGTGACCCGCTCACTGCTATCAAAGGGTATGCTTCGATGTTGCTTGAAGGATCATTTGGCGGTGAGCTTGGCAAGGATGTGAAAGAAGCTATGGAAAAAATATTTGAATCCAGTAAGCGACTCGTCACCATCATCGAAGATTTTCTTAACATAACGCAGATCGAGCAAGGGGAGATGGCGTATCAATTTACCGCAGTCAATTTGAAGAAACTCTTGAGCGATGTCGTTGAAGAATTATCTCCTTCGGCCTTGCGTTCTGGTCTCGAACTTCATTTTATAGGGGATGGCGTAAGTCCCGAAGGAAGCGTCATTGCTGGAGATACAGGGAAACTTCGGCAGGTCATTACCAATCTCATTGACAACTCTATTAAATATACCCCCAAAGGCAGTGTTCGCGTCATGATTGTACACACTGAACACAAAGGACAGACCTATCTTCAGTTGTCTGTTAATGATACCGGTATTGGAATGGATACTGAAACACAGGAAAAAATATTTAATAAATTTAGCCGAGCAGAAGGGGTTAGTAAACTTTATACCGACGGATCGGGTCTTGGTTTGTATGTTGCAAAAGAAATACTCAAAAAACACAATGGCCGAATCTGGGCAGAGTCAGAAGGACTCGGAAAGGGCTCG
>JAUSHB010000009.1 GCA_030648955.1 bacterium | reverse complement strand
CACCAACAGCGGCGAGCCGAGGAAAATAGATGAGTACGTTCCGAAGAACATTCCGATGAGAAGAATGAGTGAGAAATCTTTTGTTGATGTAGGACCAAAGAAATAGAGGGCAAAGAGCACAAGGATGATGGTGAGCGAGGTATTGATAGAACGGACAAATGTTTGCTCGAGACTCTTCCCCACCGTCTCGCTGAAATCGCGCCCTTTCTTAAGCCGTAAATTTTCTCTGACTCGGTCAAACACGACGATACTGTCGTGTACTGAAAGACCCATAATAGAGAGGAGTGCGATGATAAACAATGTATCAACATCTTTGCCCAAAAATGCAACGACCCCCGTTGGAATAATGATGTCATGAAGAAGTGAAATAACGATAATCAAGCCATATTTCCACGACGCAACCGGCTCTGATACATGGCGAAACGCAAACGCGACAAAGAGGACAATGCCTAAAATAACAAGGAAAATAGCGACCCACGCCTTAGAACGGAGCTCTTTCCCAACCACTGGCCCAATCGAGCTGAAACGCTTTTCTTCGAAGAGAGATTTCCCATCAAATGAAAGTGCAGTAAGAAGTGTCGAGTGTTCATCGGTACTTAAACTTTTAGTGCGAATGATCACATCACGCTCTCCTGCTGGCTGAATACGCACATCGCCAAGCGAAAGCACATCAACGGCAGTTTTTAATTCCAGAGTTTCCGGTCGAGCGTCTTTATAACTTACTTCCGTAAGTGAACCGCCTTTAAAATCGATACCGAAATGAAGTCCTCGAATAATAACGACAGCAATCGACACAACGACAAGCATGGCGGAGATTGCAAAGAATATTTTTCTGTATTTTACGATAAACATAATTAAAATTTATTTTTTGATACCCATTCTCTCCAATGATACATTTTTTTGAGGAAGAACACCGCTTCCGAAAAGAAATTTAGCGAGTCCCCTGTTCTCTTGCACACCGAGCGCAAAAAGTAAGGTTCGTGTGATCGTAATCGCGGTAAACATACTCACTAAAACACCGATCCCAAACGTAAGTGCAAATCCTTCAATCAAGCTCGTGCCAAACCAGAACAAAATCACTGCGGTGATGATACTTGAAATATTCGAGTCACGAATGGAGAGCCATGCGCGATGAAATCCTTCGTGGATTGCATCACTCACGGTTTTCCCTGTCGCAAGTTCTTCTTTCATGCGCGCAAAAATAAGAATATTGGCGTCCACCGCCATGCCGATAGAGAGAATGAAGCCGGCAATACCC
Organism: bacterium; assembly: GCA_030648955.1. Lineage (NCBI taxonomy): Bacteria > bacterium. The sequence continues at coordinate 18,305 of JAUSHB010000009.1, read as the reverse complement.
GCGGCAGTAAGTGTCACGGGAACAAGTTTGAAGAGCGCGAGCATCATCACCACATACATACCAAGTGCTACTACCGCAAGAAAACCTGGCAAACGATACCAAACAAGAAGAAATACAGCAACAACAAGGAGACCGTAGATCCCCGCCTTCACCCCATCTTTCGCAGCTTTTTCTCCAAGTGTCGCGCCAATCGTTTCAGTGGAAAGAAGTTCCATTTTGTCCACAGGAAGCGCGCCAGAGTTGAGTCGCCCCACAAGCCCTTTCGCTTCTTCGGGAGTAAATTTTCCGGTAATTTGCGCCTTGCCGCCAGTAATCTCTTCACGTACAACGGGCGCTGAAATTGGCTCTAAGTTTCCAAGATTGCGGTCAAGATAAATTGCGACTGTTTTCCCAACGTTTTCTTTTGTGATGCTTGCGAATAACTTTGCACCCTCTTCGTTAAATTCAATACTTACAATCGGTTCGCGGGTGGTTTGATCAAACTCAAGTGTCGCACGCTTAAGGTAACGCCCCGTGAGACTAGTTGGCTCATAAGGACCTGCAATAAGCTCTGGGGTAATATTGGGCGTCTTCCCATCTTTTTGTTCTTTTTGAAATGTTTCAACTGCTTTTTGGTATGCATCAATTTCCTCTTTGCTTCGTTCTTTCATAAATTCAAGTGTCGGAGTTTCTCCGATCAACTGAATCGCTTTGTTCACATCAGTAACTCCGGGAAGTTCCACAATGAGTCTGCCTTCGCGATCGTTTGCTCCACTCTCGATCTGCACCAACGGTTCTGCAACACCAAAAAGATTTACGCGTCGTTCAATAACATCGCGCAAGGCATCCATGGAATCTTTGCGTTCTGAAGCCGTCGTTGACGCAAGGTCGGCGCGGTAAATAAGATGAGCCCCTCCGGAGAGATCAAGGCCGAGTTTAAAGGGAAATTTGCTCAGTGTGACACTCCCGGGAACAACACGAGAACTATGAAGAGCCCCTTCAGAGGCATAAATAAAATAGCCAATTCCGATACCGGCTACCAAAAGCACTATTGCTATTAGGCGTGTTTTCCACATAACTAAGAGTATGTCGCTATTATAGGGATTTCTTTATGTTTTGCAACTATTTGTACTGAAAACGTAAAGCATGGCACTACCTCCCCCTCTCCCCCGCCTTGATCGCCGCAAGCTTGGCAATGAGTCCTTGGAGAATCTTGATCAGCTCTTCGACTTGTTTACGCAACGATGCGAGAAGTGCTTCACGGTCGGTGGATATTCCTCCACTGCCTCCCCCTCCTGCACCTTGTGCTGAGCTTGTCGAAGCATAGAGTGAATTGAGTTTTGCGCGGGTGGCAGGTCCTGCGAGTCCGTAGCCAGTGGTAGAAGGAGAGCCCGTGGTAACAAGGTTGTATTTAGTCTGGAATGTCTCCACTGCTTTTTGAGTGATAGTTCCATAGTAGCCGGTTGCTTCTCCTGTAAAACTTCCTTCGTGCTTGAGTATTTCCTGAAGCGTTCTTACTTGAGCATTATTCATGCCGATACCAAAAGGACCCGTGAGGTGCGGGAAAACGGGAGAAGGAAGTATATTTACTATTGAGGGAGGTAATGTCGGCGAAAAGAGTGATAATGTTTCCTTTTGTGGAACAAGGGGAAGCTCATTGAGATTTTGTTGTGGAGAAACAGGAACAGAAGGGGAAGATGGGGAACCTCCTGATGATGTCGGCGCCATAAACGCCAGAGTTGTCACTGAAACTTCAGCTGATCGAGGAGAGGTTGTACCAGTTCCCATAGCAACGACTGCATAGGTATACACTGTCGAGGGAGTAAGACCGACATCGTCATATGCCGTTCCCGCGACAGAGGCGATCAATGCACTATTGCGATAAATACCGTAACTCATGATATTGACGCCAGAAACAGAAGACCATTCCAATTTTATGTGTCCAGAAGAAAGTGGTGTCGCGGAGAGGTTTGAAGGTGCGGGAAGTAAAATATTTTTTTCTGCTGATGGGTCGGGAGCAACATCAATGGTATGCGTGGAGGTGGCGTTTGCATGGACAAAAAATGCTTGCCCTCCCGCATCCGCCTGTATATTTTCGTAGAATAATCCGTCAATCTTCACCGTATAAAATCCGTTGGGCGCAAGATCTCCTATGGTGTGAAGGAGCGGTGTCGCTACAAATAATTTTTCGGTCCATGACTTTGAAAAATCGCTGGACATATTCCAATTTGAAATATGTATATCGGCCCATTCACCATAGTCGCCCACAGAAAATCCCCCCGTGGGAGCGATTGATAAATTCGCTGTCACAGAGCTTGAGGTGGCCGCAGTCATCCGATATTTTCCATCTTTATACACGCGAAAACTGCCACCGATCGGAAGAGCACGGGCGCCCATCTGGTACGGAGGCTGATATTCAAAAGCTCCAATATCGTCCGTGCCATAAATAGGTGCGCCGTCAATGTCGGTTGTTCTGCCACTGAGAGAACTAACGTTTACCCCAGCATCAATAACCGACGATACTGAACTTGTAATCCTGCCTCCCATTCCAAGATAAGGGTTGCTATATATATCTTGCGGTGCTTCCGTACTGTTAGTGCTTGTCGCGGAAAGAAAAGAACAGTTGGGTGCACCTGATCCAAGATTTCCGACAACATAATTATTCGATAGGTTATTGTAAAATATGTTTGACCGGAGATCTTGAACAACGCTTGCGCCAGCGCCATACGTATTGCGGCAGTAACCTCTACTTCCGTTTGTGAGCGCATTAATGACAACATTGTTCCATATCTTGTTTCGGGAACGGGAATCGTAAGCCAAGTATATGCCTGCTGTGGAGGGGTTAATAATCGTATTGTTGTAGACGTAGAGCGGATCGTATACTCCCCGTGAAAAGGATCCGCCGTTGGTATCCTGGTTTGTCTGAAGATGCAAACCGAACTTGTTATTTTCGCAGATGTTATTTCTGATGATACCCGGAGGAACAGCATATGCCCAGTAAATACATTGACCGCTGTAAATAACAGAAGGGTGACCAAGAGTATTAGATATTTTATTATTCTCTACTAAAAGGGAAGTATTGTAGAAATCAATATCAATTCCCATGCCATCAATAAAAGAAGACCCAGAAATTGGAATGACCGTGTCGATGATATTGCCGGAAATAGTCATATTTTTGTTATAGAAAAGCGAAATAGCAGCGTTGCCATAAGATGTTTTAATCGTATTATTAGAAATCACATTGCTCCGTTGATTATCGCCATACGTGTGAGTAATCCAGATTCCTCCGTTAATGTTAGTGAAAGTGTTGCCGGTCACCGAGAGGTTCGTAATCCGATCTCTATGGGCAGAATAAACATTTGAGGAGACATGCCAAGAGAAGCGGATCATGTAGACGGGGATATCGATGCCTCCGGGTTTGCAGTCAGTAAAGGTGTTATTGGAGATGTTGAGTGTGTCAAATTTTATAGCTGATGGTTCATCTCCAGGCATAGCGATTTCCCCCAATGCCCATCCTGTTGAAACACGACAGTCATGAATATTGTTTCCTACGATGTTCTGATTTGAATAGGTGCTAGTGTTACTATTGTTTATTGAAAAGGTAATCACAGGCCCGGAATTAACTACCTCGTTGTTTGAAAATGTGAAATCATCCCAATCTCTCGTAGCAACGGAGAAGGTATCAACGATAGTGGCGCCGGTAACACACGAAGTGAATTTATTGTTGGTAATCAACACACCTTTCGCAGTATCCGTATTTGGCTGGTTGTAAATACAATACTGACCTGCCGTTAATTCCAAATCGCGAATCGTGTTGTATCCCTTTATAACAGCAAATACGTAATTGCTGTTGGGGCACACGACCTGCGGCTTCGCTCCGACGCCATATGACCCCAAAATAATCGGATCTTTAGCAGTTCCGGCGGTGTTGATGATACGTCCGCAAATACCGCCCACTGAAGTTCCCGCTTTTTGAAGATAATCGGTGGCAAGCGAAAAACTATTAGAAGCTGGCCATGTGGCGAGCGGAGCGGAGGCACCAGCGTTGCAATCCTTAGATGTGCCGTTGCCAGGCGTTGCGCACGTGGGATCGATATAGCGAACTGCATTGGTGGCGCTCACCACAGAGGGAAGTAAGAAGATCGAGAAAAAAAAGAGAACCAATAACAGTTTGAGGTGGAAGAGTGAGACGCGAACCTCTGTAAGATAAGATCTGCGTCCAAAAAATAATTTCAATTTTTTATATAACATCATACACATTTAATTATATTGGAAAATCAGAAACTTTTAGGGCCATAATTTTTATATCAAGCATAAATTTTTTGATATATGCGATACGTTACCACTCCGATTATTCCCCCCAAAATATACCCCGCAAGAATATCGAGAGGCCAATGAATACCTGCCATGACACGCGTAATACCGATTAGGAGTGCGCCCAATGCATACACAAGACCGAGCTGTTTGTGATAAAAATAAAGCGCTGTTGCAAGAGCGGAGAAAAATGTGGCGTGTCCCGATGGAAAAGACGAATCGTTCTCCGACAGTAATACGTGGGTACTAGAAAGTGTCGATGGGCGTGCATGCGGATAGAGATATTTAATGAGATGTGCCAGTCCCCAAGCGATTAGAGCCGCGGTAATCACCACAACTACATCGCGTGCTCCCCTTTTTTTGTCTTTGTGAGTAAATAAATATACTAAGAGTCCGCCGATGAGCAAGAAACCGAAATCATTTGCAAAAAAAACTATGAACCGAGAAAGCACTTCGTGTTGAGTAAATCCATTTAGGAATTGGAATAAGAATGTATTAAATGTCATGTATTATATTTAAACATTAAACCCCTTTTTGCGAAAGAAGTACTTTTAATGTCTTGATAGCGATTTTTAATTCAAGAATAAGTGATCTGTTTTTAATATAATACAAATCATAGGAAAGTTTTATTTTTGTCTCGTGTGCATCGGCCTTGTGGTGGGGATGATTGTAGTGATACAACTGTGCCCATCCTGAAAGTCCCGGCTTAATGAGATGTCGCACATTGTAATACGGTATTTCTTTTTCATAAACTCTCACAAGGCTGGGAACTTCCGGTCGAGGACCGACCAGAGAGAGATCTCCGAGCAATACATTCCAAAGTTGCGGGAGTTCATCAATTCGTGTTTTACGTAACAATTCCCCAACACGGGTAACCTGTTTTGGTTCATCTTCAGTCATTGAACGAAATTTGAGAATTTTAATAATCTTATTATTCTGCCCCACACGCTCTTGGGTGAAAAATATCACGCCTCCGTCATCAAGTTTTATCGCAACAATAACAAATGGATATGCAAGAAGTGAAAGTGTGCCGAGAGTAAACGAGAGGACGATATCCATAGCCCGCTTCACAAAATCATATCCGGCACGCGAAGAAGAGGAGATATTTTCCAAAAACCAATTATAACCCAGGAGCGAAAGTGGGACACGGTCAAATATATCCTCATACACTTTGTAGGTATCGATAAATTTGATCTTGGAAAAGATTAAGTTGTAGAAATGCGGAAGAATCGGCTCCACTTTTTCATTTTTAAGATCAATAACGATGGATGACACTCCTTCGCTATAGATGGTATTGAGAATCTCGTCTTGAAAATCAAGCGCATCAATCTCGTTGAGGTCAACCGATGATATAAATTTGAGATTATAGCGCGGGTTGTTGTTAACCTCTTCCCTAAGTTCCTTCATCTCTTCCCCGCTTCCGATGAGAATGGCATTTTCTCTTTTTCTAAAACCAAGAGACGGCACGAAGTATAATCTCCAAAGCAAAACAAGCGCAAAGGAAACAAAAAGATACATGAAAAGAATTGTTTTGGGCGTGATACCAAAATACGGGATAAAATAGAAAAAAATCACCGCAATGATACTGTTGGTGACTTGCGCATTGAAGATGACAGACGGCAGGCGGCTTTTTAGGATCCGCGTATGTTTCTCATACAGACCAGCGATAAAAAAGACAACCACCCATGAAATGGAGAGGATTGAAAATGGGGCAAGATGGTTTACGAGAAGCCCTTGGGATGGCAACTCGGCATAGCGCAATGTAAGCGTAAACCACAACGCCGTAAAAAAGAAAACTATGTCGCCCCCAAAGAGGATGAGGGGTTCTTTTTTGTTTTGAACCATCATATATTAATATGTATTTATGTAGTATATAGTATGTACTATAGGATAGACAACAGGGGTTAATTTTTAATGTTCAAGACTCAATGTTCATTAAATTTTCAATGTTTTAATGTTTAAAAATTATTTCATGGTAAATTGATTGGAAACTGGAAATTGATAATTGAAAATTCTCATCGCCGACTGGAAAACCAAATATTATGTCAACAGGAAATAAGAAAACAAAAATACTCTACGTTATTACCAAAAGCAACTGGGGCGGAGCGCAACGCTACGTATATGACCTTGCGACAAGCTTACAAAAATCAAAATACGATGTTGCGGTGGTTTTTGGTGGGGAGGGAGAATTGGCAAAAAGACTTGGTGATGCCGGAGTACCTGTGATTTCTCTGCATGAACTTGGACGTGATATAAAAATATTCAAAGACATTGCATCTTTTTTTACACTTCTTAAAATTTTCCTCCGGGAAAAACCCGATATTATCCACCTCAATAGCTCCAAAGCAGGAGGCATTGGCGCCCTCGCCGCCCGTATTTGCAATCTTCTTTCATACCTACAAACTAAAAACTTAAAACTTAAAACTAATATTATTTTCACCGCCCATGGATGGGCATTCAATGAGGAACGAGGTACGATTTCAAGATTTCTTATTGTATGTACCTCCTGGCTTACGATCGCCCTTTCACATAAAACAATTACGGTGTCGGATTTCGACAGAGACCAAGCAGGGCGTATGTTGTTTCTCAATCACAAAATTATCAGGATACACAACGGGGTAAGAACAATAAAATTCTTGGCAAAGAATTCCGCAAGAGAAATTCTCCTCGGAGAACGCGCCACTTCTTTGAATAAAACACTCTGGATAGGAACTATTGCGGAACTTCACAACAACAAAGGACTTCCTTTTGCAATCAAAGCAATTCATCTACTTAAGGAAAAAATAAATATTGAAAAATTTGTATTGGTAATTATCGGCGAAGGCGAAGAGCGAGTCCCCCTTGAGAAACTCATAGAGGAACTGGGTCTCCATCACAACGTGTATCTTGTGGGTAAACAAGAAAACGCCTCATCACTCCTTCGCGCATTTGATATTTTTATTCTCCCTTCAATTAAAGAAGGTTTGCCCTACGTAATTCTCGAAGCAGGCATAGCAGGACTTTCTGTTCTGGCAAGCGCGGTAGGTGGAATCTCTGAAATTATAAAAGACATGACTTCCGGAATACTCGTAAAGCCGAGAAATCCTGACGAAATCGCACTCGCGCTCCACTTCTTACTCACCAACCGACAAAAGCGAATTGAATTCGGTGCGTCTCTGAAAGAAAAAGTGGTGCATAATTTCTCACTCAAAAAAATGACGGAGGAAACGGAAATCATGTATAACTTCAATGACAAAAGAAGTACGATGCGGTAGAATTAAGACATGAGAAAAACTTATTCGCGAGGATTTACTCTTGTTGAAATTCTTGTCGTCATTGCCATTCTTACCATTTTGGCCGGAGTAATTTCAGTCTCAATCAAAGGAGCAAAAGAAAAAGCGGAGAATATCAGCCGACAAATCGTAATTGAGAACTATGCGGATGCGATTAATTTTTATCGCATTGAAAATGGTGGATTTCCCCATCAAAAACTCGGCAATGGACCTAATGACTGTAAAGATCAAGGTAATAGTGCTTTTGAGGACTGTCGTTCTGTCTGTCTTGCAGATTCTCCTGGTAGCGTGGCGAAAGAATGCATTCTCTTTAAAAACAATGTTTATGTTAAGGGTACTGATTCTTATCCCCAAGATGCGGTGATTAACGGTGCCATATCAAAATGGGTTGCCGTTCAGCCGCCTTTTAAAGATGTTGAAGTATACTGGATCGGGGATCCTACAAAAAATCCGTTTTATTTCCAAGGTCCCATATATCTTTGTAAAAACATTACAGCTAAAGGAATTTGTGATTCTGCATGGATGGCTTGGGTATTCCATGGTACTGCAGATTGTACCTTTGGTGAAAAAGGTGATAGTGGTATTTTCGTTGGTGCAACGTGGTGTTTCTATGATTTTAAACTTTAAGTAACTTCTTTATTTTATTCATACGGAAGTCCGACCTCCGTACTCGACCCCTACTCCGTATGGCGTATGAATAATTTTTGATACACTGGTATACATGAAAATCTTCGAATCCAATTTCTATAAAACAAAACGGGTATACAAAGGAGGCTTTACCTTGATAGAACTTCTGGTTGTAATTTCAATTATAGGAATTTTAGCAAGTATTGTTTTGGCTTCAATGAACCAAGCGCGTGCGAAAGCGCGGGATGCCTATATACTAAGCACTGCAAAAGAGTTTCAAAAAGCTTTTGAACTATACGCGGATAATGACCCTAATAATTTCTACCCTCCTGGAACCGCAGATGCGCCATCGGTAAATCCGTTAGTTTACTATACGAGCATTAAAGGTGCGAATACGGATTCCACATTCAAAAATGCTATCGCCCCCTTCATGTCTACGATGCCGACCCTGGGAATGTTTTCAAATAGCGACAAATCAGGAGCGACCATGTCACGACTTTCATACAGCAGACTTAAAAATTTTTTTGGGGGGAATCTTGCCGCCGAAGGCATATGCACCAGTCAAACAACCGAGGGTAAATGTTATGTATTGCTTCTTTACACAGAAACAACGACAATTCTTGGCCCCGCCGGAACAGCAATTTTTCTTTTCAATGATGGGCAAAAAAGGGTTGGCTACAATCCATTGTTTTGGTAACATTTAGTGAATATGAGTGTGGTCAGATATTTTTTTGTTTCGATGTAAGGATACATTGATGTACGAAAATACGTCGCATCACCCCCCCCCATCAATAAATCATATTTCCGGAGTAAAACTGGTAGTACTTGGTGTTCAGCGCCACGCATACTATACTTTATAGTGAATTAAAAACATGCTCGAATTCACTTTTTATAAAAGACCCGCTGCGCAATAACCTTTTCTACTACCATGACGAATTTTCGGCTACAAACAACTCATCACTCGTCAATGAATACGCTGTATTCACCTCCTCGCGCTTCGTTGTTTTCGCCAGAAAATTCGTCATCTCGTTACGAAAAATTATTGCGCAGCGAGTCTAAAGTAAAATATAGGAATAAGAGGGGCTTTACTTTAATAGAACTCCTTGTGGTAATTTCGATTATAGGACTACTCTCCAGTGTGGTGTTATCCTCGCTTACCAGTGCTCGCGTGAAAGCAAGAGACAGTAAGCGCATTCAAGACATTGTACAACTTCAACGTGCTCTTGAGCTCTACTACCAAGACAATGGGCGCTATCCTGCAACTGTGGACTCCAGTCAATATCGCATAGACTGCTGGGAATGCTCCAATGTACTATTCGGAGCATATGACGCTAGTAAAATTTTTGCGCTTGAATCACCGACACGTTATTTAAAACCGCGACCATCGGATCCAAGTGTTCCGTCGAGTGGGCGATTTAATCCTCCTTGTTCTATCTGTGGTTATTTCTATAAAGTAAGCAACAGCGGAAAGGATTACAAAATAACAATTTCCGTAATGGCTGAAAATTCAAATAATATCCCTGAAAATATGCGGGATTGGGATTTCTTGTTTGGGGTTCTCCCTTCTATTGCACTCTATTCGTCCGACGTTTCAAAAAATTGGAGTATGAGCACAAATGTTTCGACACTTTGATGTCATGAAGACAAAAAAAGTGGAGAAGTAACTCTTTGTTTTTTAGTTTCTCCATCAAAACTCTTCCTCATCTAATGCTACCTCCCCGAAAAATATTCCTTTATTCTCCCCATCACTTATTAAAGCAAGGGTTCCCGTGGGAGTAATAATGCTTGATACTCCCGTTTCCATTGCGCGCACAACATACTTTCCTGTCTCAACTGCCATGAATTTTGCGATAATGTGATTGTATAGAGCAACACGAGCACTTTGGAATACTCCGTCGTTGCCAACAGCAATGATGAATCGTGCATCTGCGTCTTTCACAAGGTTAGAGAATAGCGACTCCGAGCATATAAGTGCTGATACCGGCTCTCCTTGTACAATAAGCCCACTATTTTTCTCACCTGCAGTAAGCGGTTCTGGATTTTTAAAAGGAAACCACGATATGGACCTCTCAGAAAAAGGAAACAATATTCGCTTGTGATAAATGCTTGTTACTTCCCCGCCTTCTACTGCAATCATACTATTATAGTGTAATACTCCGCGTTGTGTTTTCACGCCAACGACAAATGATGTAGCTTGATATGCTTTTGAAATGTCTTTTAGTTTTATGTAGAAATTACTTGCTTGAGGACGCATCATACCCATCGGGGATGAGGGCAGTGCTGTCTGCATCGTATCCTCGTCTATAACAATAGAAGGAAATGAGCTCTCGGGAACTACAATAATCATGGGACCCCGAGCAAGAGATTGTTCAATCATTTGAAATGTTTCTTCCTCGCGTCCTTCTCTATTCTCACTTCTCCCTGGCTGAATAATTGCAATAGGAAGATGTTTTAATGACTCGCTTTTGGAAATATTCAGAAGAAAATTCCCTCCAAAAATCAAAACTGCCATTATAAACATCACGCCATAGGGGTACCAATGTTTCCCTATAGAGCGTATGTATAACATTGCTTTTGCATGCCCTTCAACCCCCTCAATGTCTTTGTGGGGTCGATGGATGGTGTAGTACAGTAAGATATTAACGAGAACGACAAAAAAACTTACCATGTAAATACCTCCGAAGCGCGCGGCTTGCATAAGAGGCAAGGAATCGTGCAGTGAGTACCCTAGGTGCCCCCATGTAAACCCAAATAAAATTTTTGCACGAACATATTCAAAAAAAACCCACACTACTGATAATATAAAAACTGAAACAAATCCTTCTTGGTGGATTTTTTTAAAAATTCTGGCAAATATTCCAAATAAAATACCCCCCACAAGAACCCCTGCATACAGAATCCAAAAAAGGAGTAAGATTTTATTTTCATACACAATATCTTGCACATCAAGCCACCACCACGCCTTGAGTGAGAAAAGTGGATAGACAACGGTAGAAAAATACACAACGCCCGTAATGAGACCCCCTTGAAATGCGCGTGTTGGGGATGTATCGGGTTTTGATATAAAAATGAACAGAGGGATCAGTGCCACCCAGACAAAAAAAGAAAGCTCAAACCATGGAAGGGTGAGGGCAAGGAAAATGCCAGAAAAAATTGGAAGAATAAAAAACCTTGTCACAAGAGGTTCGTTTGTGCTATTCATGATTTGATTATTATATCATGCACGATGCATCACCCACCCCCCCCTGCGCCTTCCTATTTTCTTTCAGATGGTAGTTTGGTATACTTTCATGCATATGGAAAATATTCAATTTAATCAAGAAGATAGGGAATTACAAAATTTAAATAATCCATCGGCGCAATCGCCATCGAGAATGATTGGGTGGGTTATAAAATATTCCGGTGGAATGGTAAAAGATGAAACGCAAGCGAATTATATACTTCTTGGAATTGCCAGTATATTTTTCATACTTACCATCATTACAATAATAAATGGGATGGGCATCGGTCCCAAGAAAACAGTATATCGAGAAGATATCACGCCAGAAATAAGAGCGGCGATGCCAATGGAGATCTATGATTCACTTCCTACGCGAAATACATCCCGATAGAAATCTGAACTATTTATGAAAGATTCACGTTATATATTCTATTCACCCACAACACAGAGACTCTCGCGTTATTCCCAAGGAGGAGGTAGGTCAATGGCGATTGTAATGATTGGAGTAGTGTTGCTTGCAGGGATATTTATTAAAATTTTCTTTTTAAATTCGACTGCAAAAAATGTTGGGGCAGTCAAGAAAAATGACATTTATGAAGTGATGGTGAATTTGGGATTAAGTTCTGAAGACATGAGAAGAATCCCTGATAATTTCTATCGAGAAGACGTCCCGGCTGACATTGTAAAAAAGCTCCCGCCTGGGGTTATTGAGACGGTTCCTTCGCGAATCACGGCGGTAAAGAAATAATTACTTCCAGCCATACATGCAAGAACCCTCAATGTTATACACCCAAAAACTCATTCTTCATTGCATCCCGATGAGACACGCGCCCGTACCGCCTCATCCCCATAAGAATACCAAGCCCCGTGAATTCGGTGAGCAAATGTGATCCTCCATAACTCAAAAATGGCATCGGTATTCCGGTTACCGGAAGTAACCCCATGTTCATCCCGATATTCACAATAAGATGGCTCATAAACAGGATAGCAAGTCCCATGCCAAATAACATTTCAAAGTTCGTTGCACCGATCATCGCACTTGCAAGAATTCTCCACATGACAATTCCAAATAAAATAAACAAAAGTAAGACCCCACCGAATCCCCACTCTTCAGCAAATGCGGCAAAAATAAAGTCTGTCTGATATTCAGGTAAAAACTTGAGTCGCGATTGAGTACCATACCCAACTCCTTTACCGAAAAGTTCCCCCGAACCAACGGCAATCGTTGACTGGTTGGCGTTATAGCCAGCTCCATGGATATCAGCGATAGGATGAAGAAACGTGATAATGCGAGCTTTCTGGTAGGGCTTGAAGACAAAAAGCCAAAATACGGTAAACGATACAACGATTATCAGTGTTACCAAAAGAAGGTGCTTTTTTGAAACTCCAGAAACCATAATCATTCCGAGCCAAATAAAAAACAAAATGATTGCAGAACCAAAATCTGGCTGAAAGAATATGAGAACAAACGGAATAAATGCGTATAGCCCAGAAACGAGAATATGCCGAATGTGGGCAATTTCAATGTGACGTCGTGAAAAATATTTGGCGAGAATAATAATAAGTAATACCTTCATGGGATCGGATGGTTGAAGAGATAAGGGACCAAGATGTAGCCAGCTTTGGGCACCTTTGACAGTTTTTCCCAACGCAAGGGTGAATATGAGCACCCCACATAAAAGCAAAAAAAGGGTTGCGAGAAGATCGGCTCGTTTTAAAAAACGAAAATCAATAAAGCTTAGAGAAAAAAACACGATTATTGAAATTGCAATCCAAATAATCTGTTTATCGAAGAAATAATTTTCTCCCATGAATGAGTTCATCGTAACAAGCCCTGCCCCCAAAAGAGGAAGAGTTGCGATAAAAAGTATCCAATCAATACCGCCAAAAACCTTTCGAACTGTTTCTTTGAAATTTATAGTGAGATTCATCCTGTAGTGAAAAAGCCTTGCTCATTACTGGGCAGTAGCCGTTTATTTTTACTCATTAATATTTTTGTTGATCGGCATAGTAAACAATGAATATGCTGATGTATCGATTATATTTTCCCCATCTATTACCGTCTATTGCACAACACAATGAAGAGTAGCCGTGATCAGTTGGAATGATACCATTTTTTACTACACAATATATGTTAAGAAGATAATCTTATCGCGATTGGGGTAACATATGATTAAGATGGATTAAAACGTCAGTCGTAAAGGTTTCTTCCTTACAAACATCCCGGGCAATTTTTTCATAAATACCCTCAAGGTTGGCTGAAGTAATAGCTTTGTAGTAATAGTCCGGCGTAGAAGCAATAGTATCTCTGAGGTAATCTTCGCTCACTCCACTTCCGAGGCCGATTGCGTAAATACTTATTCCTGCTTTTTTCGCTTCTGCTGCTTTTTCACTTGCAAATATTTCCGGATACGTCGTGTCTTTTGGATTGTTAGGATTTTTAGGTCTATTAGAATCACCGTCAGTTAACACAATTATAGCGCGTTTTGCAATGCTTTCGTGATTGGAAGAGGAGAGCTCAATCGTTGCTTTTTTGATCGCATCCCCCATATTTGTATACCCGCTTGCCTCGGAATCTTTCGAAATTTCAATCTTTTCAATTGCTCTTTTAACACGCTCTACGTCAGAGGACAAAAAAAGGTCAACAGGTTCGGAGGCAGTTGTTGCAAACGACACCAACCCAACCTTATCTGCTGGTCCAATTTTGTCGATAAATGTTCTTGCAGCATTTTTTGCGTTTGTAAGCGGTTGAGAAGGATTTTTCCCATCGCTTTCCATACTTCCCGATCGGTCAAACACGAGCATGGTATCCGTAGGCGCAGTACAGCTTCCCGATATGGGACGTGAGAAAAACGGCGCAGGCCAGCTAAAAAAAACTTTTTTTTCTTCTCCTTTCCCTATCGCATCAAGTGTTGTTTCTGAAGCAGCAATGGCATTTTTACTGCTGTTATACACTATTGCTGATATCGTTACATTTGAAAATGCATCTATTGAATCGTTTAAAATCTTTGCTTCGAGATGAGGGGAGCTATAAGGATCTGTTAGCGAGCGTGATTTTACCGAAAGAACTTGCTGTGCCAATGTTCCTTTTATCCATTGGGGAGGTTTATCAAATTCAAAAAACACACGGGTGGGTGTCGCATCCCCTACTTTTATATTTGATTCGTAGATAACAAATTGTTCACTCGGGTTCACAAAAATACTTCCTCGTTGAGTAGCAAGAAGATTGCTCCCATTATCATACAATTCAAATTTGTATCCAATACGTTCAATCCCTGCGCCAAAGTTTCTGTTCTCAACATATGCAGCAAGATCATACGTTCCATCATTTACCTTAAAAAATCGACTCCATTCCACAACCAAGGGCGTCACACTAAAGCTACATACTGCTTTGCATAATCCGCCACAATCAACCCCTTCTTCATCTTGATTTCTCGCTCCATCAAAACATGAAGCTTCGTGATATATATATGTACGATAAATCGGATACGCAGACACCATAACAAGCGCTCCCACCACAAGGAGGAGATATACGAGCTGTCGTTTTGAAGCCCAAGACAACATAATTAATTAGAGTATATCAAATATCATGGATAATAGGAAAACCCCCACGTGAAATATTTCACGTGGGGGTTTTCCGCTTAACAACATAATTAGATTTTAGAGCGCAGAATGTTGGCGATTACCTACTTTCCCCACAAGGAGTATCATTGGTACTACGATGCTTAACTTCTGTGTTCGGAATGAGAACAGGTGTACCCATCGCGTCAAATCACCAACACAGAATACTCGATTATTTTTGATTTTCAAATTTCACTACGAATATATTGGAATCCTTCCGAACATACTGTTCGGTATGGACGCATAAGAACAGGTGCTTCTTACAGAAGCTGTACACCTTTTGGACATTTTGTATTCGCTACGCAATCAAAAATGTCTCAAAAGGTCTTGCGAAGCTCCAAGTATTCGCTTCTCACCCATCGCGTCGAATCACCAACATTCTGCGCTCTAATCTAAAGTAAAAAAATATTTGTTCACGTATTGTGATTTTCAAATTTCCTAATAGGAAATGATGGACGAATTAGTACTTCTCGGCTTAGTAGATTACTCTACGTACACCTAAAGCCTATCAACCTAGTCATCTCCTAGGGGTCTCATAACGATTCCTAATCTTGGAGTTGGCTTCCCTCTTAGATGCTTTCAGAGGTTATCCATTCCCGACTTAGCTACTCGGCAATGCTCCTGGCGGAACAGCCGACACACCAGAGGTCAGTTCACTTCGGTCCTCTCGTACTAGAAGCAAATCTCCTCAAGAATCAACGCCTGCAGTAGATAGGAGACCAACCTGTCTCACGCATTTCTGTTTTACATCTTGCCGTGGTCTCGTTATGCAAGAACCTTCATTGCTGAAGGGATCGGACTATAGCATGCACTTATTTTTAGTAAGCGTGCCAACGTTTAGTCTCTACGGGCGAATAAGTTTATAGAGTTACAAAGTTAAAAGTTTATAAAGGAGATATGAATGCATCTACTTTAAAAACTTTGCGGACTTTATGAACTTTTAACTAACTCTTCCCTCGGAATTACCCTTTCCGCGTCAGTCTGCGTTTAGTCCGCAATCATCCGCGTCTGTCGGGATTTCCCGATATTAGTTGGCTTGTCTCGCGATTATTTCTAATCGGAGCCGCCGTGATAAATGTCTTTTTGATAAGTTTAGTCTTATCTCCTCGGGTTCAGACTAAGAGAAGTCAATTACAAAGAAGAAAACATATCTTTGTAATTCACTCCTCTACGGTCTGAACCCAGCTCACGTACCTTTTTAATTGGCGAACAGCCAAACCCTTGGGACCTTCTCCAGCCCCAGGATAAGATGAGCCGACATCGAGGTGCCGAACTCCGCCGTCGATATGAACTCTTGGGCGGAACTAGCCTGTTATCCCCAGAGTAGCTTTTATCCGTTAATCTCCGGCCGCATCTAATGCGAACCGTCGGTTCACTATGTTCTGCTTTCGCACCTGTTCGGTATGTACACCTCACAGTCAAGCTCCCTTGTGCCATTACACTATCGGCACGGTTTCCATTCGCGCCTAGGGAACCTTAATAAACTCCTCCGATACTTTTTAGGAGGATAGCGCCCCACCAAAACTACCCACCAGATACTGTCTCTGTACGTTTTTGCCGTACAAGTTAGAATATGCCTGCCGAAAGGGCGGTATTGCACTGGCGACTCCATTCAAACCAAGATCTGAACTTCAAAGTCTCCCGCCTATGCTACGCAGCCGAAAAACATACTCAATACCAAGTTATAGTAAAGCTTCTGGGGTCTTTTCGTCTAACTGCAGGTAACCGGCATCTTCACCGGTATTGTATTTTCACCGAGCTATTTCCCGAGACAGTTCCCCAGTCATTACGCCATTCGTGCACGTCTGAACTTACCAGACAAGGAATTTCGCTACCTTAGGACCGTTCATATTGTGTTAACTTTGCATTACTGCAAAGATCGGACTATATCTTTACCTTAAGGCGGTCGGCATGTGCTTGCCTTAAGAATGTTTGACGTATAGTCTCTGAGGATTTTCCATAATTCTTTTGAATTTTAGGAATCTTTCCTGCTGATTGTCCAATCTTCAAGATTTTTGCTTGGCAGTTTATCTTTTCAGATTCTGTTTCGCACTTGAAGCTCTAAGGAGTTTCCAGCATACAGTCAAATTTATTTGCGTAACTACAACGTCCTACTTTATAGTTACGGCCGACATTCACCAGGGCTTATATCAGTCAGCATATGCATCACGCTGCGCACGATGCTCGTAAATGTAAAGTTAAAAAATCAAAGTTTAAAATTATGGAATTCGCCTTATGGCGAATAAACTATTATTTGTAAATTTTCTTAAAGAAAACTTACTCCGCAATTTTTCATTTTGATATTTGCATTTTACATTTACGGCATCACATGCAATGTGATGCACACACCACCGATATTTGACCTTCTGGCATTGGTCAGGCGTCACCCCCTATACATCCTCTTACGAGTTCGCAGGGAGCTGTGTTTTTGGTAAACAGTTGCCAGGGATACTTTCGCTGCGGCCCCACATTCTTGCGAATGGGGGCAAGCCTTATTCCGAAGTTACGGCTGCTTTTTTGCCGAGTTCCTTGGGAAACAATCACTCGTTCGCCTTAGTCTTCTCGACCAGACTACCTGTGTCGGTTTACGGTACGGTTCCACCGCGGTTATGCTTAGAGGTTTTTCTCGGAAGTCTGCTTTACTCTATTTTCTCTCCGCGAACGGAAAGAATTTTCATTCTCGTTGGAATTGCCATTAAAAGCAGGTACCGGATTTTCCTGGAAACCTTCCTTCGAGCACAAACGCAAATCCAATAATGCGCAAAGTATACTAAACTTCGTCCCCCCATCGCACCGCGTTGGAGTCATGGAATATTAACCATGTGTCCATCGGTTTCGGCTTTCGCCATCACCTTAGGCCCGACTAACCCTTGGCTGATCAACATCGCCAAGGAAACCTTAGTCTTTCGGCGTCCCAGGATCTCACTGGGATTGCGGTTACTTGTGCCAACATTCTTACTTCCGTACGCTCCAGTATGGGTCACCCCTTTACCTTCATCGCAGATGCGAATGCTCTCCTACCGCTTGGCGCTCCCGAAGGAACGCGCAAGCCCTCAGTTTCGGTACTACGTTTAAGCCCCGATTATCTTCGGCGCAGAATCTCTCGATGAGTGAGCTGTTACGCTTTCTTTGAATGATGGCTGCTTCTAAGCCAACATCCTCATTGTCTGTGAGATTCCACCTCCTTGTGATGCACTGAACGTAGATTTTGGGACCTTAACTTGAGATCAAGGACTCTTCTCCTTTTGACCAATGAAGCTTAGCCCCCACGG